>CALMZN010000021.1 GCA_937870675.1 uncultured bacterium | reverse complement strand
CAGTTTTGCTTGGTGTTAAAGCTTATAGCGTTTTAACTAACGGCAAGGAATTAATTAAAGAATCAATTTAATTTTTAAATGGAGAATCTGTGAAGGATAAAGTATTAAAAATATGGCCGGAAATAAGCTGGATAGGAAATAAAGAACTCAGAGAAAAAGTTTTAGATTGCTGGGTTTATGCAATTGATAATTCAGTTTTGTCACCGGAAGATCTTGAAGTAATTCCGTTTTCATTGTTGATTAAAGATTGCAAAATATCTTTTATGAATCACAAACGTACTGCGGTTCAACTTTCAGTTGATATAGCAAAACGTATGAAACAAAACTTCGGCGACGAAATTAAAATTGATATGGACATGCTAATCGCCGGAGCAATTCTTATTGACATCGGAAAACTGATTGAGTATGATAAGGTAGATGGGAAACTTATTACAAGTAAGGCTGGATATCTGCTTCGTCATCCTTTCAGCGGAGTAGCAATTGCAGATAGATTCGGATTACCGTACGAAGTTCAGCACATAATTGCATATCACGCAAAAGAAGGTGATCTGGCAAAAAGAAATGTTGAGGCAATTATAGTTCATCATGCAGATTTTGTTTCATTTGATCCGTTCAAGGTGTAACACTTTATTGTCATTGCGAACGAGTCTTCGAACGAAGCAATCTGTCTTATTGTACGTCTTTGCGAACGCGTCCTCTGCCAAAGGCATCCATTCGGGAGAGTGAAGCAATCTGTAATACGAAATGAAAAACTATTATATATACATTTTAACAAACAAAAATAATAAAGTTCTTTATGTTGGTGTTAAAAATAATCTTACCAGAAGAATTTGGGAACATAAATCAAAATTAATTGAAGGATTTACTAAAAAATATAAAGTTCATAGGCTAGTTTACTTTGAAATATTTGAAGATATATATGAAGCAATTTCTCGAGAAAAGCAGTTAAAAAAATGGAAAAGAGCTTGGAAAATAGAATTAATTGAAAGAAATAATCCCAATTGGGAAGATTTATATAATAAAATTTAGTTACAATTATATTGGTGGATTCCCGCTTTCGCGGGAATGACAACTACAGTCTGTCATCCTCGGGCTTGACCCGGGGATCCATACATAAATTTTACTTTAAACTTTATACTTATTTATGCCCCGACAACATTCACTAGAAAAAGTAAGAAACATTGGCATCATTGCCCACATTGACGCTGGCAAGACAACTGTGTCTGAGCGTATTCTTTTTTATACTGGAAAAAAACATAAAATCGGTGAAGTGCATGATGGCGCCGCGGAAATGGATTGGATGGAGCAAGAAAAAGAACGCGGTATTACTATTACTTCGGCCGCTACCACTTGTTTTTGGGCTTTGCCTGATTGGTTGGGTGGCGACAAAGCCAACATCAACATCATTGATACCCCAGGGCACGTAGATTTTACCGTAGAAGTAGAAAGATCTTTACGTGTTTTGGATGGTGGCGTGGTGATATTTGATGGTGTGGCTGGCGTGGAGCCACAGTCGGAAACTGTCTGGAGACAAGCTGATAAGTACAATGTGCCTAGATTGGCCTTTATTAATAAAATGGATCGCATGGGCGCCAATTTTTATTGGGACATGGATACCATCCACGAGCGCTTAGTCAAACACGCTCATCCTTTGCAATTACCGATTGGCGCGGCTGAGACCTTCCAAGGTATTATCAACCTTTTTGAAAGAGAGGCCTGGTATTATTTGGATGAAGATGGAAAAACTTTTGAAGTGCGAGAAATTCCTGAGGACATGAAAGATAAAGTAGAGGAGTATCGAGCCAAATTGATCGAAGCTATTGTGGAGCACGATGAGAAGTTGATGGAAAAATATTTGAACGGCGAAGAGATTGCTATATTGGATTTGAAAAAAGTTTTGCGTCAGGCGGTCATTACTGGCAAAATTGTGCCGGTTCTTTGTGGCTCGGCTTTGAAAAACAAAGGTGTGCAGTTTTTGCTTGACGCTATTACTGCTTATCTACCGTCTCCATTGGATGTGCCACAGTTAGAAGGCACTGAACCAAGAAATGAAGAGCACAAAATTTTGATCAAAGCCGAAGATAATGAACCATTTACGGCCTTGGCTTTCAAAATAGCTACTGATCCCTATGTTGGTCGTTTGACTTTTATCCGCGTCTATTCTGGACAGCTGACTTCTGGTTCTTATGTCTTGAATGCCAACAAAGATAAAAGAGAGCGCATTGGTCGTATTTTGCGTATGCATGCCAATCATCGCGAAGAGGTCTCGGAGATTTTTGCTGGCGATATAGTAGCGGTTGTTGGTTTGAAAGACACCACTACGGGCAATACTTTGTCTGACGTTGATCGTCCAGTTATTTTGGAAAGTATGGATTTTCCCGAGCCAGTTATTCACGTGGCTGTCGAACCCAAAACCAAAGCCGACCAAGAAAAGATGGGCATGGCCTTGTCCAAATTGGCCGAGGAAGACCCGACATTCACTATTCGCACTGATGAAGAAACCAACCAGACAATCATTGGCGGTATGGGCGAATTGCATTTGGAAATTATTGTTGATCGCATGAAGCGGGAATTTGGTGTCGGAGCCAATGTTGGCGCTCCCCAAGTGGCCTACAAAGAAACTATTCGTAAAATTGTTGAAGCCGAAGGAAAATATATCAAACAATCCGGTGGTCGTGGTCAGTACGGACACTGCCTTTTGCGTCTAGAGCCCATGGAGCGGGGAGCTGGATTTGAATTTGTGGATGAAATCAAGGGTGGCACAGTGCCCCGAGAATTTATTCCAGCCATTGAAAAAGGTGTCAAAGAAACTTTGGACAATGGCGTTTTGGCTGGTTACCGTGTAGTTGATGTTCGGGTGGTGGTTTTTGATGGATCATATCATGATGTTGACTCTTCTGAAGCCGCTTTCAAAATTGCCGCTTCTATGGCCTTCAAAGAAGGTTTTGCCAGAGCCAATCCAGCTATTTTGGAGCCCATTATGAAAGTGGAAGTAGTGACTCCGGAGCAATATATGGGTGACATCATTGGTGACATCAACTCCAAGCGCGGTCAGGTGCACGAAATGTTTGATCGAGCTGGCGCCAAAGTAATTCATTCTTTTGTGCCTCTAGCTGAAATGTTTGGCTATGCAACGACTCTACGTAGCATGTCTCAAGGTAGATCCAGCTACAATATGGAGTTTTCTAAATATCAAGAAGTGCCAAATAATATTGCTGAAGAAATCAAGAAAAAAAATAACGGATAATATAACCCCTCCAAACCTCCCCTTAACAGGGGAGGATTTTTTATTTGCGTAGTTTAACGAAATTAAAAGTCCCCCTGTCAAGGGGGATTTAGGGGGTTAAAAAAACCCGCCCGCAAGTCGTGTGTGGACTTGGGGCGGGGTAGGGGGAACAACCGTGGGCTGTTCCCTCCGTGGAATCGTGCATGATATTATGGTTTCTTCGTGGGTGCCTGCGAATCGCGCCAGCGTTTGAGGCTGGCATCGATCATCTCCTGCGCCTCGCTGAGTTTTTCTGTTTTTCCATGTGCGGAGAACCTCAACATGTTTAGGCGCCGCTCCTGGCGAGACCCTGTCTCGAGACTCCATTCGTACCAGATCTTGCCGTCTGGAACCATCACCCGCATGATGGTGTACTCGTAATCGGCGGAGTTGTTGTACTCCGAGACGCTCATCTGGGTATTGTCGCAGCCCGTCAGAGCCACCGTCATGGTCATGGCGATGATGATGAGGATCACGATCTTCTTCATCTTGCACGCTCTTTCTTTGACAGCTACCATTTGGCAACTGTCGTTTGGGTAAATCTACACCTCACTTGAAGCCACTAGATTTTTGACAGGGGTCATGACCTAGTGGATTCGAATGAGGCGTAGAATACTTGCCTTTGCTTAGACACTGTACTGGAGCCAAGACGCATAATCTGAGATTATACCAGGTAAAAAGTCGAAGTTCATCAAGCCAAAACTCGATGAAATCTGGCTTTTTGGCCTGTTCTTAGTGCTCCAATACAGTGTCTAAGTTATATGGCGTTTTTTAAGAACTTTTAGTTTAACAAGCAATTATAGCACATAAATCAAATCTTGTCAAATATCTTGCGAGGAAGTAAATTTGACCCCGCCACCTCGACTTGGTTCGGTTACGCTCATCACAGGTCGCTCGGGGCGGGGCGAGATGTGGCATAGGATGCTTTAAGGGTAGTAAAAAAGGCATCAATGCTTGGTCTTAGGTAGAAGCATTTTCTTGACAAATAAGCTACTTTTTTATAAGATATTAGCTAATAAACAGCAAAAATATGGGTAATTTCAAAAATTTGGAAAAGGTTTTGGAGCTAACTGCCAAAACCGGAGACAAAATCATAGTTATTTCTGAGACACATGAGCCCTTTGTTATTTTGGCTCTCAAGGAATATCAGGCCTTGATGACGCATAATACCAATTTACAGGAATTGACCGAGCAGGAGTTATTGGAAAAAATCAACCGTGATATAGCCGTCTGGAAGGCCTCGCAGGATGATTTATCAACTGATTACAACCTTGATCAATTCAAAGTTGAGACCAAAGACAGGCCTCAGGAAGCAGTCCCTCAAGCTGGTTCGATTTTTCAAAAGCCAGAAGACACTCCAGTGGTAGAAGAAGAGGAAAAATACTATATTGAGCCAGTAGAATAATTTTTTGGCTAATATTAGCAAAAATATCCTCAAAAACAGGACCCCGGCTTATCCTCTTGCCAAAAGTATAATTCTTTGCTATAATCTTTTCTGTTTTACATATAAATAATATTAATAATTAATCAAAAAATTTAAAGATAGTTGGTTCACAAAACCCCATCAGGGGTGCTATCAAAGGAGATTAAAAAGATGGCAGAATTTCAACGCACAAAACCTCATGTCAACGTCGGTACTATTGGACACGTTGACCACGGCAAAACCACTTTAACAGCCGCTATTTTGAAAGTAATTAGCGCTGGCGGTGGTGTTGCTCAAAACAAGAGTGTCGACCAGATTGACGGCGCTCCAGAAGAACGTGAGCGTGGTATTACTATTGCTACTGCTCATGTTGAGTATGAGTCAGAAAAAAGGCACTATGCCCACGTCGATTGTCCTGGTCATGCCGACTATGTAAAAAACATGATTACTGGTGCCGCCCAGATGGATGGCGCGATTTTGGTGGTATCAGCCGCTGATGGCCCGATGCCTCAGACCAGAGAACACATCTTGTTAGCTCGTCAAGTTGGCGTGCCTTACATTGTGGTCTTTTTGAATAAAATGGACCAAGTAGATGATCCAGAATTAGTTGATCTAGTAGAAGAGGAAATCAGAGATCTCTTGAAGAAGTATGAATTCCCAGGCGACAAGACCCCAATTATTCGTGGTTCAGCTGTGAAGGCCTTGGAAAATCCTACTGGTGAAGATGCCAAACCAATTCATGAACTTTTGAAGGCCTTGGATGAATATATTCCAGAACCAGTTCGTGATACTGAGCGCCCATTCTTGTTGCCCATCGAAGATATTTTTTCAATCGAAGGTCGTGGCACTGTGGTCACTGGTCGTATTGAAAGAGGTATTGTCAAATTAAATGATGATGTGGAAATCGTTGGTTTATCAGATACCCAGAAAACAGTAGTCACTGGTATTGAAATGTTCAACAAGCAGTTGAACGAAGGTCGCGCTGGTGATAACGCTGGTATTTTATTGCGTGGTACCAAAAAAGACCAAGTACAAAGAGGTCAAGTTTTGTGTAAACCGGGCAGTATTACTCCACACACCGAGTTTGAAGCCCAGATTTATATCTTGAGCAAAGACGAAGGTGGTAGACACACGCCATTTTTCAAAGGTTACAAACCACAGTTTTATATCCGTACCACTGATGTCACTGGTGAAATTATTTTACCAGAGGGCACGGAGATGATTATGCCTGGCGATACAGCCAATTTGCATATCAAGTTGATCCACCCAGTAGCTTTGGAAGAAAAATCCAAGTTTTCCATCCGTGAAGGCGGTCATACAGTCGGTGCTGGTACTGTCACCAAGATTATAAAATAATTTATTTCCCCGCCGCGTCTGACGCGGCGGGGGTTAAATTATAAAATTCGAACATTAAGTAATTAAAAAACAATTTCAATTCCATGCAAGCCAAAGAAGTCAAAGAAGAAGGCCAATCCAGAATCCGCATCAAGATTCGCGCTTTTGATCACAAGATCATTGATCAGTCCACCAAGACCATCATTGACACGGTTGATCGCACTGGCGCCAAAGTTATTGGGCCAATTCCATTGCCTACTGAGAAGAAAAAGTTCACAGTATTGAGATCTACTTTTGTACACAAGGATGCTCGCGACCAATACGAGATGCGGGTGCACAAAAGAATGTTGGATATCTTGAACCCGACACCGCAGACAGTTGATTCCTTGATGAATCTCAATCTGCCAGCCGGAGTGGATATTGAAATTAAAATGTAAGTTCTCGCCTTTGCGAGATATAAAATAAAAATGTGTTTATCTGTTGTCATAACCCCAAAAAATATTGGGAAGTGTGATGACCCGGATAAAACATTTTAGGGAAAAATCGCCAAATTTATTTTTCAAAAGTTTGAACAAGTTGAGCTAGCCAATGAACTTTTGGGCTAGCCATCGCGATTTTGTCCTTAAAAATAGTTTTTTTAAAGATAAAGTCGCGATTTTTAATTAATTATAGATATGGCCAAGTTTATTTTAGGAAAAAAGTTATTCATGACCCAAAAGTTTTTGGCTGATGGCACTTGGGTGCCGGTAACTGTTGTCGAGGCCGGTCCTTGCACGGTTACTCAAGTCAAAAGTAAGGACAATGATGCTTACCAAGCTGTTCAGGTTGGTTTTGGCTTAAAAAAGAAGCTAAATAAACCACTAGCCGGACATTTCAAGGGTTTGGCTAATTTTCGTCATGTGCGGGAATTTCGAGTTGATGATAGTAGTTCCTTTGAGCGTAGCAAGGTGATTGATGTCAGCAATTTCCAGGTGGGAGATTATTTGGATGTCAGCGCTGTGTCCAAGGGCAAAGGTTTTCAAGGCGTGGTCAAGAGACATGGTTTTCATGGCTCGCCAGCTTCTCATGGTCATAAAGATCAATTGCGTATGCCTGGCTCTATCGGCGCTGGCGGTGTTCAACACGTTTTCAAAGGCACTCGCATGGGCGGTCGCATGGGTGGTGATCGAGTAACTCTCAAAAATTTAGAAATTATTGAAATTGATTTAGATAAAAATTTGCTTTATGTCAAAGGCGCAGTGCCCGGAGCTAGAAATAGCTTGTTGATGATCAAAGCTGACGGCGAAATGACTTTGAAAGATAAAGTAGAAATCAAGCCAGAAGTTAAGGAAGAAAAACCAGTAATAGCCGAAGTTGATAATAAAACAGCAGAAATTTCCGCTGAAGTAAAAACCGAAAGCGTTGAAACAAGTGAGAAAAAAGTAGTCATCCCCGCTCAAGAAAAAAATGCTGCTTTAAAAGTTTCCGAGAAAGTTGAGAAAAGTGATATAAAGGCCGAAAAAAATAATGAAGCAGAAAATAAGCAAGTTAACGGGTAAAAAGCTAGAAACTTTTAACTTTCTAACTTTTAACTTTATACTAAATTTATGTCAGATATTAAAGTAAAAGTATATAACTGGCAGGGTGAAGCCACGGGATCAGAAAAATTAGACGCCAAATTTTTTGGTGTCAAAATAAATCCAATTGTTGTTCAGCAAGTGGTGATTGCCCAGCGCGCTAATTCTCGAGAAACTTTGGCTCACACCAAAGGTAGATCCGAAGTGCGTGGCGGTGGCCGAAAACCTTGGAAACAAAAAGGTACTGGTCGCGCTAGACACGGCTCTATCCGCTCACCTTTGTGGGTCGGAGGCGGTATCACCTTTGGTCCTACTGCTGATCGCAATTTTACCCAGAAAATTAATAAAAAAACCAAAGCCGCGGCCTTGAAGATGGTCATGACCGATAAGGTGGCTTCTGAAAAATTGATTGTGGTTGAGTCCTATGATATGGCTGATGCCAAAACCAAGACCTTGCAAAGTGCTTTGAAGAAACTGCCAATTAACGGTAAATCAGTTTTATTGGTGACGACTACAGCCAAAGACAATGTCAATTTGGCCGCCAAGAATTTGAAGAAAGTTGAAACTATTTATTTTGGTAGCATTAATGTGGTTGATTTGTTGAAGTATCAATATCTAGTCGTGAGCAAAGCAATGCTTGCCAAGATCCAAGAGCATTATAGAAAATAAAGTATATGGCGATATTCAAAAAAAGAGCAAAAAAAACATTGGTCAAGCGCGGGGCCAAGCCGGTCAAGAAAGAAGAAAAAGTAGCTAAAGTTGCCACCGAGCTAAAGCTACTAAAAGCTATTGGCCGTCCAGCCAAGTATTTGGTCAAGCCAGTGATTTCAGAAAAATCAACCATGGTCAATGCTTTGAATAAATATGTTTTTGAAGTATCAATAGACGCCAACAAAGTTGAGATAAAAAAAGCCATTCAAGAGTTATATAATGTCCGACCAATCAGCGTCAACATAATCAACTCGGCTGGCAAAGTTGTCAGATCCGGTCGCAATTACGGACAGACCAAAAAGGTAAAAAAAGCTATTGTGACTTTGAAAAAAGGTGATAGCATCAAGCTATACGAAGGAATATAGCGAAGTAACAAGTATAAAGTTAAAAGGCGAAAATTACGACGACGTTCAAAAAAACTTTATACTTGAATAAATAACAATATATTTGCCAAATAAGTTATATAAATAATATATTATTAAAACTTTCTACTTGTAACTTTCAACTTTTAACTAAATTTTATGCCGATTAAATTATACAAACCAACTACTCCAGCTCGCCGCCACACTTCCGTGTTGGTGCGCAAAGATCTGACCAAGAAAAAACCAGAGCGATCTTTGGTTTATCACAAAAAGCGCGCCGCTGGACGCAATGCTCAAGGAAAAATTACTGTGCGTCATCAAGGTGGTGGGGCCAGAAAATTAGTCAGAGTAGTTGATTTTTTGCAAGACAAGTATGAAATTCCCGGTGTAGTAAGCACCCTAGAGTATGATCCAAATCGCAACACCACCATTGCTTTGATTTTTTACAAAGACGGTGAAAAAAGATACATCATTGCTCCTGATCAACTAAAAGTTGGTGACAAAATAATTTCTTCCCAAAAAACTGCCCCCATGTCCCTTGGCAATAGAATGCCCTTGGGCAATATGCCCACCGGCACTTTGGTGCACAATGTGGAGCTCAATGCCGGCAAAGGCGGAAAATTGGCTAGATCAGCTGGCAATTCACTGCTTTTGACTTCACTGGATGGTGAAAAAGCTATTTTGAAAATGCCTAGCGGTGAGATTAGAATAGTCAAGACCAGTTGTTCCGCCAGCGTTGGTGTGCCTAGCAATGCTGAGTTTAGAAATATTCGCTGGGGCAAAGCTGGTCGCATGAGACATCGCGGTATCAGACCAACTGTCCGAGGCAAAGCCATGAATCCAGTGGATCATCCACATGGTGGTGGCGAAGGCCACAATCCTATTGGTTTGAAGGCCCCCAAGACCTATACTGGTAAAAAAGCTTTGGGTGTCAAGACCAGAAAAGCAAACAAATATTCCAATAAATTTATTATTCAAAGACGTACAAAAAATAAGTAACAAGTTAAAAAGTAGAAAGTAAAAAGTAAAATGCGGTAGAATTTAATAAAAAACTTTATACTTTCAACTTTATACTAAAACATATGCCAAGAAGTTTAAAAAAAGGCCCATACACAGACGCCAAACTATTGAAAAAAGTAGCTAACGCCAAAGCCGGGGAAGGTAAAATAATCAAAACCTGGTCAAGGGTTTCGGTTATTTCCCCTGAAATGGTTGGTTTTACTTTTGGCGTGCACAATGGCCGTGAACATACAACTGTCTACGTGGTAGAAAATATGGTTGGTCATCGCTTGGGAGAATTTTCTCCTACCAGAAAATTTGTCAGTCATGGCGGTAAGATGGCCAAGAGTCAATCTAAAGATGAAGCTAAGAAATAGTATATGATTGAGGTTAAAGCTAAATTATTTAAAATCACGATTAGCGCCAAAAAGATGCGTTTGGTGGCGGACACTGTGCGCGGCAAAAGCGTGGATAAGGCCGAAAGTATTTTGACTGTTTTGCCAAAAAAATCAGCGCCAGTTTTGCTCAAGCTTTTGCGTTCAGCCATGGCTAACGCCCAAGATCGCTACGAACTAAATGTCGAGGATCTAGTGGTCAAGAGCATTATGGTCAATGAAGGTATATCTACCAAGCGTTGGAGGCCAACAGCTTTTGGACGCGCTCATGCTTTTAAAAAACATTCTTGTCAAGTCATATTGACTTTGACTTTAAAAGCTGGCGCCAAAGCCCAAGTCCGTGACAAAAAATCACAGCCAGTAGAAACAGTTGATTTGACCAAGATTGACAAGAAGACCGATATCAAAGAAGCGCCTATCAAGGATGTGAAGAAAAGCAAAAATCCATTGAAGAGAATTAAAGATAATCAAAATCCTGACCACAAGGCCAGGGGTATAAGACAAAAAACTGGTTAATAATATGGGAAAGAAAATAAATCCAAGAGTATTTCGTCTGGGCATGAGCGAGAGCTGGCGTTCACGCTGGTTTGCCTCCAAAGATTATGCTGAATTATTACAGCAAGATATTAAGATTCGCAAATTTTTGACCAAAGAATTACGCGAAGCCAGCATTGACCGTATTGAGATTGAAAGAAGTCGAGGAGAAATTATTATCAATATTAGCGCTGCCAAACCTGGTGTGATTATCGGACGCGGTGGTAGCAGTGTCGAAGATATCAAGCAAAAAGTTCGCCGCGGATTTTTGGAAAAAAATACCAAACTGCAGATCAATATCACTGAAGTTTCGGTGCCAAACTTGTCGGCCAATGTCATTGTGCAAAACATCAGAGAGGACTTAGAAAAAAGAATGCCTTTCCGGAGGGTGATGAAGATGAATATCGAGAAAGTCATGAAAGTCGGGGCCAAGGGCGTCAAAATCATAGTGGCCGGTCGCTTAAACGGCGCTGAAATTGCTCGCACCGAAAAATTGACCCAAGGCAAGATTCCTTTGCAGACTATCCGCTCTAGTATAGATTATAGTCGCGGTATTGCTCAGACCATTTATGGAGTGATTGGTATCAAGGTTTGGATTTACAAAGGTGAGCATTTTGACAAAAAAGCCAAAGAAAAAGAGGCCGTCAAAGAACCGCAAAAAACCTTTAAATTATTTAATAAAGAAAAAGCCGTGTCTTTGGATTCCTTAGTCAAGCAAACCGCCAAAGCTCACAAGCCCAAAACCACAAAGAAAGTAAGTAAATAATTTTATGTTAGCGCCAAAAAAGACAAAACATAGAAAATGGCAACGTGGCGACCAAATCAAAGGTAAGGCCACTCGTTTGAATACTTTAAGTTTTGGTGAATATGGTTTGAAAAGTATGCAGGCCGGTTGGATTACCGCTCGACAGATTGAGTCAGCTCGACGCGCTATTGTTGGCTATATGCAGAGAAGTGGTGATGTTTTTATCCGCATTTTTCCGGATATGCCTATTACTCTCAAAGGCAATGAAATGCCTATGGGTAAAGGCAAAGGCGCGGTTGATCACTATGTCGCTGTCGTCAAACCGGGCACTATTATGTTTGAGATGAAAGATGTTGATGAAAAAACTGCTCGTCGCGCTATGGAGTTGGCCAAACATAAATTGTCAGTCAAAACTAAATTTGTAAGCAAGGAATTAAAATAATCTTATGGACTTGAAAGAATTACAAAAATTAGCCGAAAAAGAATTGCAAATCCACTTAGCTGACTTGCGGAAAAAAGTCCGTGAATTTAGATTTAGTATTGCCAACAGCCAATTAAAAAATGTACGCACCATGCGTCAGGCCAAAAAAGAAATTGCCCAAACTTTGACCGAGCTGAACAAACGACGCTTGGCCAAAGAACCAAGCGTAGAGGCCAAGAAAGAAGAATAATATTATAGATTTTGTATATGGAAAAGAAAGCAACAACAAAAAAAATTATCCGCCGTCGCTTGATTGGCGAAGTTGTCAGTGACAAAATGGCCAAGACCGTGGTGGTCAAAGTCGTCCAAATCAAGGCCCATCCTAAGTATAAAAAAAGATACCAAGTGACTAAGAAATACAAGGCGCATGATGAGGAAAATTTGTTTCGTCTAGGCGAAAAAATAGTGATTGAGGCCTGCCGACCCTTATCTTGCGACAAGCGCTGGCGTGTAATTAAAAAAGTTAACCCCGTTAAATAAATTTAAAAAATATGATTCAACATCGATCAATGCTACAAGTGGCTGATAATTCTGGTGCAAAACTAGTACAATGCATCCGTGTTTTGGGTGGCTACAAAAAAAGATACGCCGTCATTGGTGATATGATCAATGTTGTTGTCAAGGTTGCCCAGCCCCATGCTCCAGTCAAAAAAAGTCAAGTTTTGCACGCGGTAATTGTCAGACAACGAAAAGAAATCAGACGTTCCAACGGCGTTTATGTCAGATTTAGTGAAAATGCTGTGGTGATAGTGGACAAGAAAACCAAAGAACCATTGGGTAGTCGTATTTTTGGACCAGTAGCCAGAGAGCTCAGAGTCAAGGGTTACAACAAGATTATTTCTTTAGCACCAGAAGTATTATAAATATATGAAGATAAAATACAGGGTCAATGACCAAGTAAAAATATTGACAGGCAAAGACAAGGGTAAAACTGGAAAAATCATCCAAGTTTTAAAAGGTTCAAATAAAGTAGTAGTCGATGGTGTCAATATCATGTACAAGCATTTGAAGCCCCGCCGTAGTAATGAAAAGGGCCAGCGTGTGCAATTCAACGGACCCATTAGCGTGGCTAATGTTATACTTTTGTGTCCGAAGTGTGGCAACACCAGTCGCATTGCTTACAAATTGTCAGTCGGCAAAGGAGAACAAGCTGACAAAAAAATTAAAAGCAGAATTTGTAAAAAGTGTTCCGAAGTAATTGATTAATTGATAATATGAACAAGTTAAGAGAACAATATAATAAAGAATTGAGAGCTAAGATCAAAGAACAGCTCGGTCTTACCAATATCATGGCTGTGCCAAAAGTGCAGAAAGTGGTGTTGAATATTGGTTTGGGCAAAGCCACTCAAGAAAAGCATTGGGTAGATTTTGGCATTTCAGTATTACAGCGCATCACCGGCCAGAAGCCAGTTTTGACCAAAGCCAAAAAATCAATTTCCAACTTCAAAGTTCGTGAAGGAAATATTATTGGTGCCAAAGTGACGCTACGGGGATTAAGAATGTATGACTTCTTGTACAAACTAGTCAATTCCACTATTCCACGTTTGCGAGATTTTTATGGCTTGGATTTGAAAAAGGGCTTTGATGGCCATGGTAATTATATTATCGGTCTCAAAGAACATATTGTTTTTCCAGAAATTGGCATGGAAGATATTGACAAAATACACGGTTTGGAAATCGCTATTGTCACTTCCGCCAAAAACGATGAACAAGCCATGGTGCTTTTAAGCGCTTTGGGCTTTCCTTTTAAGAAAAATAAGAAATAATTAATATGGCAACAGAAGCGCAAAAAGCTAAATCAAGAAAAACGCCAAAGTATTCTTCCCGAATTGTTCGTCGTTGTTGGCGTTGCGGTCGCAATCGCTCTTATATGCGAGAGTTTAATATGTGCCGCATCTGCGTCAGGGAGCTAGTCGAAAAAGGCGAGTTACCCGGCGTGACTAAATCAAGTTGGTAATTATTATTCACATAAATATAACAAATTTGAAACCAGATAACATATGACAGATCCTATCGCCGACATGTTAACTAGAATTCGCAATGCTGTCTTGGTAAATAAGCCAGAGGTGCTTATTCCTACTTCCAAGATAAAATTAAGTATTGCCAAAATTCTAGAGCGAGAAAACTACATTGGTCATGTAGCTGAAATTAAAGTTGGAAATTTTGACTATTTAAAGATTGAGTTGAAATATTCCGATGAAGGTCCAGCTATCCGCCACATTAGAAAAATCTCCAAACCTGGCCAAAGAATTTATATTTCCGGTCGTGATATTCCTCAAGTTCTGAATAATTTTGGTACCGCCATCATCTCTACTTCCAAAGGTCTGCTTACTACTCAAGAAGCCAGGCAGGGTAATATTGGTGGCGAATTAATGTTTGAAATCTGGTAATAATAAATATTTATCCCGTTAGAAATATACAAAATCTGGCGGGAATAATAAAGAATTTAAATATAAGTTAATTTACGTAATTTCTAACGGGATATGTCAAGAATTGGAAAAAAAATAATCATATTGCCAAGCTCTGTGCAAATTGTAGTCGAGGGTGACTATCAGAGCGGTCAAACTGTCAAAGTCAAAGGCCCCAAAGGTAATTTAATGGTAAAATTACCAAAAGGCATTAGCGCTGAACTCAAAGATCAAGAGTTGACTTTTGTGCTAAAAATCGCTGAAACCAAAGCAGGAAAGGCCCTGTGGGGTTTGAGCAGGGCTTTGGTTAATAACGCGGTGGTTGGTGTCACTGAGGGTTTTGTCAAAACACTGGAAATTAACGGAGTTGGTTTCAAAGTAGCTATGCAGGGTAAGAAGCTAGTGCTCAATGTTGGTTTTTCACACCCAGTAGAATATCAGGCAGTAGCAGGTGTGACTATTGAAACGGAAAAAAATATTATAAAAGTCAGTGGCATTGATCGTCAGCAAGTCGGTCAAACAGCTGCTGAAATTAGAGATATTAAAAAGCCAGAGCCCTACAAGGGCAAAGGCATAAAATACACTGACGAAGTTATCCGCCGCAAGGCCGGTAAAGTAGTTAAGTCATAAGTTAAGCAATCACGGTTATGAAAGATCAGAATAAAGTAAAACAAGCAAAATATTTGCGACGTCAAATAAGGACCAGGGTTAAGATGTCGGGGTCAGCCAAAAAACCTCGTTTGTCCGTCTTTAGAAGTTTGAGTCATATTTATGCTCAAGCCATTGATGATACCAAGGGCATCACTATTGTATCTGCTTCAGATAAAGAATTGACTAGTAAAGACGCCAAAAAAATGGATAAAGCTTTGGCTTTGGGAGAATTTTTGGGTAAGAAGTTAAGTGAAAAGAAAATTAATGAAATAATTTTTGATCGTGGCGCTTATAAATACCATGGTCGAGTAAAATCTTTAGCCGAGGGCTTAAGAAAAGCAGGAATTAAATTTTAAGCTATGAATACTGTAGATAACAAAAAAGAAAACAACGTGGCTAGTCCAGTCGCTAGTCAAGCCAAGGCACCAGCCAAGCCAATGATGCATCGGCCAAAACCAGGTATGCGTCCTATGCGTCGTGGCGCGGACAAGCCCAGTGATGATATTGAGCAGAGGATTGTAGATCTGGCTAGAGTCACTCGTGTGATGGCTGGTGGTAAAAGAATGAAATTCCGAGCTTGTATGATTATTGGTGATCGTAAAGGCCGAGTTGGCATGGGTTTGGCTAAGGGTATTGATGTCTCGGCGGCTATTGCCAAAGCCGTGACTCAAGCTAGAAAACATTTGACTAAGGTCACTATTGTTGATGGCACCATTCCACACGCCGTGACAGTCAAAGAGAAATCAGCTAGAATTATGATTAGACCAGCCAAAAAAGGTAGTGGTATCAAAGCTGGTGGCGTAGTTCGTATAATCTTGGATTTAGCTGGCATCAAGGATGCCACCGCCAAGATTTTGGGCGCTGGCAATAAGATCAATAATTCTCGCGCTACCTTGAAGGCCTTGTCTTCTTTTGTGCCAAAATCAAGAAGTATCAAAACCAAAACTGACGAAGCCAAAAAAATCGTGTCAGCTGATAAAATAATTGTCGCTAATAAGAAAAAATAATTATGTTGACTTTAAGCAATTTGCAAAAATCAAAGGGTTCTACTCATCGCCGTAAAAAAGTCGGCCGTGGTTCTGGTTCTGGTCGTGGTAATTATTCTACTCGCGGTATGAAGGGCCAGAGGGCTAGATCAGGCGGACGAGTCGGTATTGCCGTGCGTAGTATGCGCACTTATTTGATGCGTATACCAAAATCCAAGGGCTTCCGTTCTATTCACCCCAAGTTTGCCACAGTCAATGTTCGTGTTCTCAATAGTTTGTTCAAAGATGGCGACAAAGTTAATGCTAGAATTTTACTCAAAAAAGGTGTGATCATGAGTATGGAGAATGGTTTGAAAATATTGTCCACCGGTACTTTGGCTAAAAAATTAATCATTGAAGCCAACGCTTTTTCCAAGGAAGCCAAAAAGAAAATTGAGGATGCTGGTGGTAAAGCTATTGTGGTGTCAATCAAAAAGGAAGTGCCAAAAAAGAAGGAATAATAAAAGCTTATGCTAGATAAATTAAAACAAATTTGGAAAGCCCAGGATGTTCGTAAGAGTATTTTGTATGTGGCTGCTTTATTGGTAGTTTATCGCCTTGCCGCTCATGTTCCAGTACCTGGTGTCAATGTGACTGAGTTGAAAACCTATCTTGAAGGCAACCAAGTATTAGGGCTTTTGAGTATGTTTTCTGGTGGTGCTTTGCAAAATTTTTCAGTAATTATGTTGGGAGTCGGTCCTTATATCACGGCTTCCATTATCATACAGTTATTGGCTATGATAGTGCCAAAAATAGAGGCGCTATCAAAAGAAGGCGAGTATGGCCAGCAAAAATTAAATCAATACACCAGATTATTGACTGTGCCCTTAGCTTTGATTCAGGCCTATAGCTATATTCGACTTTTATCCAGCCAGACCCAAGGTCGGCTTTTGGGTGACATGACCAGTATGGAGTTGGTGACGACTTTGATACTGATTACCGCTGGTACAATGTTCTTAATGTGGCTAGGCGAGCTGATCACTGAAAAGCATGTGGGCAATGGAGTTTCTTTGATAATTTTTGCCGGCATTGTTAGCGGTTTGCCCACTACCATACGCAATACTTTTATTGCCTTTGATAACTCTCAAGTTTTGAATTTAGTAATCTTTGTAGTGATTGCCTTGGTTACTATTGCGGCTGTGGTTTTGATTACTGAGGGTCAGAGAAACATCCCAGTTTCTTATGCTCGCCACATGGTGGGCAGTAGAAGCGTTGGTGGAGTAAACACTCATTTGCCACTTAGAGTCAATCAAGCTGGAGTGATTCCAATCATTTTTGCGGTGTCAGTTGTTTTGGTGCCTCCAATGATTGCTCAATTTTTTCTGAAATCTAGTGTGCCGTGGATGGCTAATTTTTCACAGTGGATTATTGATACTTTCCAAGGTAGAACCTTTCACAATATAGTTTATTTTTTGCTAGTGGTAATCTTTACTTATTTTTATACTTCAGTAATCTTCAAGCCCCAGCAGATAGCCGAGAATTTGCAAAAGCAGGGTGGCTTTATTCCTGGTATCAGACCGGGTCGACCAACTTCTGATTATCTCAATATGGTTATGAATAGAGTGGTGCTGGTGGGTGCGATATTCTTGGGCTTGATTGCTATTTTGCCAAACATCATCCCTTCAGTCACTAATATGGCCACTATTGCCTTTGGTGGCACTAGTTTGTTGATTGTGGTTTCAGTAGCCATTGAAACAGTCAAACAGATTGACGCTCAGCTGGTAATGAGAGATTACGAAGGTTTTTAATAGATAAAATAGTCCCCGCGTCTGACGCGGGGATTTTTGATTGAGTAAAGTCCGTCCTTTTGCTATAATTTGAACATAATAACAAATAAATGGCCAACAAAAAAATAAGCAAAATAGTATTATTGGGACCCCAAGGATCAGGGAAAAGTACCCAAGGTCAAGTAATTACTGATTATTTGGGCATTGAATCCTTGGCGGCTGGCGATATACTTCGTTCAGCTATCCAACAAAAAACCGAATTAGGCAACAAAATTGCCAGTTTTGTAAATAATGGTGAGATGATACCAGACAATTTGATGATCTCGCTAATTTTGGATGAATTAAAAAAAACGGTCTACAAAAAAGGTTTTTTGATAGATGGTTTTCCACGCACAATTTATCAGGCCTCAAACCTTGATCAGCATTATTTGCTTGACTTGGTGATTAATATTGATATTCCTGATGAGCTGGCTATACAACGCATAGTGGGGCGTAGGATTTGTCCCAATGGTCACGTTTATCATATAGAGCATCACCCCTCAGGGCTTGATTCGCGTTGTGAAATATGCCATCAGCCAATTCATTTTCGCGAGGATGATCGCGAGGACTTGGTGCGCAAGAGATTGAGTTATTACAGACAGGAAACCTCAAAACTTTTGGCTTATTATCAACAGCAAAATAAATTGGCAGTGATAGATGGTAGTGGTTCTATTGCAGATGTCTCGGCTTTAATCATCAATTATTTAAAAGAGCATGCTGGATAAAAAAACGGACTCAGAAATTGCTACACTAAAAGAAGGCGGCAAAATATTAAGTCAAATATTGCGCGCGGTGGCAGAAGAAGTTAGGCCGGGAATTACTGGTTTAGAGCTGAATCAATTAGCCGAAAAGTTGATTGCCAAAGCCAAGGCCAAGCCCTCGTTCAAAAATTACCGTGGTTTTCCTAGTGCTTTGTGTGTTTCTGTCAACCAGACCGTGGTGCACGGCATACCAAACAAGCAAGCACTGCGAGAAGGGGATATTGTTGGCTTGGATTTGGGCTTGAAATATAAGGGCCTGTACACCGACATGGCTTTGACTGTTGGCGTGGGTAAAATATCCAAAGAGGCCCAACAATTATTGAGCGTGACCAAGAAATCTTTGGAAATAGCCATTAGCCAAGTTGGTCCAGGCAAGGGCTTGGAAGAAATTGGTCGCGCCATAGAGAAATTTATTAAGCCACACGGCTACGGCATTGTGCAAGACCTAGCTGGCCATGGAGTAGGGCGCGCTGTGCATGAAGATCCTTTGATCCCAAATTATAATACCGGCCAAAAATTAGCCAAGATGTTTCCGGGTCTAGTATTGGCTATTGAACCAATGATTATTATGGGTGGGGATCATCACATAGCAGTGGCTGATAATAATTGGAGTGTCAATAGCCAAGATGGGTCATTGACAGCCCATTTTGAGCATACAGTAGTGGTGACTGATGATGGTTGTGTGGTTTTAACCGAATAATTATGGCAAATAATCATAATATAGCAAAATCCCGTTCGCGGGAAAAATATTTGGGCCTTGATTTTGGTGATAAAAACATTGGGCTAGCACTAGGGGTTTTAGGCAGTATGGCTGTTCCTTACAAGATTTTGGCTAATATTAGCCAAGAAAATACAATGCTGGAGCTAGAAAAAATAATAAAAAGTGAACAGATTGATGGTCTAGTGATTGGCCTGCCAACCAGCTTGTCTGGCCAAGACAATGAGCGTCAGAGTATTACCAATAATTTTATAAAATTTTGTCAGAAAAATATTAGCGTGCCGGTCTATGTGGTGGATGAAAGTTTTACTTCGCAATTGTATGTTAAGCAGGGAATAAAAAAGGACTTAGATAAATATTCGGCCGCGGCAATTTTAGAAACATTTTTAACACAAAATGAATCTAAGCTATAGTTATTTATTAATTTTTTTTGCGGGCTTTGTCTTATCCCTGGTTTTTACTTTTTTT
>CALMZN010000020.1 GCA_937870675.1 uncultured bacterium | reverse complement strand
CGATGCGCCCTGGAGGGCGCCGAGCACCCATTCGGCGGTTTGGCGGCCGATTTGCGCCGGGCTGGAATGCAGCGACAACAGCGCACCGGCCCGTGTCAGCGACTGTGAATAGCCCACAACCGGAACGCGGTAGCGATAGGTTGTCAGAAAAAGGCTTTGCGCCGTGTTGCGGTTAAACACCTTCGGGTCCGCCACGGCCAGCAGCAAGTCGGCTCCCGACAAGACGTTTTCGAGCGTACCGATCAGCCGTTCATCGCTCGTCAGCATGCCTGGCAGCAGATCGATTTGCTGCCTGCGCAGGGCTGCGTCCAGTTCACCCACCAGATCACCCTGATCGTTGCTCAACAGCACACCCACCCTACGCACGTCGGGAAAGGCGAGGTTTATAAGCCTCGCCTGACGCTCGAAGGGTTGATCGAGATAGATGGCTGACGCATAGCCGCTGCCATCCAGCTTTGAACGCCCGTCCCTGACATACCATGCGCGCGGCACCAGCACCGCCAGCACCGGAGGACGGTCCGCAAGCAACGCCACTGCGTCCCCCGCACGCACGCCCACGGCAACAACCAGGCTGGCCCCCCCCAGTGCGGATGCGGTCAGTTTATCGGCATACACACGGCTGAGTTCATGGGGACTATCGTCCAGCAAGGTACGGACGACCTGATAGACCTCCTGGTACGGCGCCGAATCATTGCTCAGCACCACCACCACCCGTGCGGCGACCGCCTGCGCCGACACCAGGATCAGACACACGCACACCAGCCCCCAACGCGCGATGCGCTGAAGCGTGGCCCACCTGCCCGGCATGCAAGCGGTCAAACCGCTTCCTGCTCCGCGCCCCACAGGCAGGCGCCCTTGCTCTCACTGGCGATCGCCTCGAGCAGGCTGGCGTGCGCATCCAGTTCCTCGGCGGATGCCTGAGACAGCACGGGCCTGGGGCGCAAGCGCGCTGCAGCCTGATCGGCCTGCACACTGCGGATTTCCAGCCCAATCGAAAGACTTTCCTGTCCGCGCGTAAGCGCCAGATATACCGCAGCCAGCAATTCGCAGTCGAGCAGGGCGCCGTGCAGGGTGCGTGCCGCGTTATCCACGCCATAACGTTTGCACAGTGCGTCCAGGTTGTTGCGTTGGCCGGGATGCAGCGCCTTGGCCATCGCCAGGGTGTCAGTCACGCCGTCGCACCAAGTCGTCAGCGGCGCCATGTCGAGCAGGCGTAGCTCCATGTTGAGGAAGCCGACATCGAACGGTGCATTGTGAATGATGAGCTCGGCGCCCTGGATGTAGTCGACGAACTCCCGGGCGATATCGGCAAAACGCGGCTTGTCCTGGAGAAATTCCGGGGTGATGCCGTGCACCTGCATCGCACCGGCGTCGATATCGCGGTCGGGGTTGACATAGCGGTGCAGATGGTTGCCAGTGAGCCGACGATTGACCATTTCAACCGCAGCCACCTCGATGATGCGATGCCCCTGGCTGTGGTCAAGGCCGGTGGTTTCTGTATCGAGAATGATTTGTCGCATGGTTGTTATAAGTGTTGTTGTGCCTGAAGCACACCTAGGTTGGCCAGTTGGTCGGCGCGTTCATTTTCCGGGTGGCCCGCATGGCCTCTTACCCATTTCCACTGGATGGTGTGCAGCTGGCTCAGTGCATCCAGTTGCAGCCACAGATCCTGGTTCTTGACCGGCTTGCCGTCGGCGGTGTGCCAGTTGCGCCGTTTCCAGCCGGCCATCCATTCGCTGATGCCTTTCTGCACATATTGAGAATCGGTGTGGACCTCGACCGTGGACGGGCGCTTCAGCGATTCCAGCGCACGGATCACCGCAGTCATTTCCATGCGGTTGTTGGTGGTGTTCGCTTCGCCGCCGCTGATTTCCTTGCGATGTCCGTGCGCCACCAGCAAGGCGCCCCAGCCGCCCGGGCCGGGGTTGCCCTTGCAGGCGCCATCACTATAGATGTATATGGTGTCAGCGATCACGACGCACCCGATACTGTTTCAGATTGATCACCTTGGCTGCCGGCGATAATAAACGCTGCGCCACCGGTGTTTTCCATTGCGGCAAAATAATATTCATGCCCTGCACCCGCTTCACCGCCTGAAGGAAATACACGCCGCCGCCCATGGCCCACCAACGGTCCCCTGCGGGCTCCATGAAGCGCAGTCGACGCAGCCAGTGCTCGCGGTTGATCGGCGGCCTGTAGCAGCACATGCTGCCGGCCGCCACCTCGAGTCCCAGCAATACCATCCAGTCCTTCACCCGCGAAATATTCAGGAAGCTGCCGTTCCACGGATAACCGCGCTCGCCGCCCTGCAATACGCGCGCCAGCCCCCACAGGCTGCGCGGATTGAAGCCAGCCAGCATTAGCCGGCCTTCCGGGCGCAGCACCCGCTCGGCCTCGCGCAGCACCTGGTGCGGGTTGGCACTGAATTCCAGCACGTGCGGCAACAGCAGCAGATCGAGCGACTGGCTCTCGAACGGCAGGAACATGGCATCGGCCCGCACCTGGGACGATGCTTCAACCGCACAGGTCACACGCAGCGGAATGCGGCTGTTGCGCAGGAAATCGAGTTGCGGCAGGCCGACCTGTACGGCATTGAAGCCGAACACATCCGACACCGCATCGTCGAAATAGCGCTGCTCGCGAAACAGCAGGTGCTGTCCCAGCGGCGTTTCAAACCATTCGTTATTCAGCTTGGATAACATAGCGGCTCTCTCTGTCTGGTAGCTCCATCATGTTGACACTCATTCCCCTGCCCGCGTTCGAAGACAACTACATCTGGGTGTGGCACGACGACCGCGCCGCCGTGGCGGTAGACCCTGGCGATCCCGTGCCGCTGATCGCCTTTCTCGACGCACATCAACTCGATTTGACCGCGGTGCTGATCACCCACCACCACCGCGACCATACTGGCGGGAACGCGGTGCTGCGTCAACGCTACGAATGTGCCGTCTACGCCCCGGACAACCCGCTCATCCCTGCGGTTACCCACCCGCTTTATGGCGGCGATTCGGTCGACTTCCTTGAGCTCGGCCTGCACCTCGACGTGCTGGCCACACCGGGACACACGCTCGATCATCTCAGTTACATAGGCCACGGCTGCCTGTTCTGCGGCGATACTGTATTCGGCTGCGGTTGCGGTAAGTTGTTCGAAGGCACACCCGCGATAATGGCAGCCAGCCTCGACGCCATTTTAGCGTTGCCCGATGCGACCCGGGTCTGCTGTGCACATGAATACACCCTCAGCAACATCGATTTTGCCAAGACCATCGACAGGGATAACCCCGCACTCCAGGAACGCGAGCGAACCGACCGCGCCCTGCGTGCGCGCAACTGTCCCACCCTGCCCTCGACCCTGGCGCTGGAAAAGGCCACCAATCCGTTCCTGCGCTTCCACACACCTGACATGACGGCTTTTGCCACCCGCTTTCTGAAATGTCCGCATCCCGGCCCAGCTGAAGTGTTCGGGGCGATCCGCGCCGCCAAGGATGCCTGGGATGGTTGACCATATTCGCCCAGGAACTTAGGATGAGACCTTGTTGAGTACGGGAGACCGACTTGCCCGGAGTCAAATTAGGCCGCATCAAACCGGCCGCCCCCCGATCAAGCCTGTTCAGCTTGGCCTTGCTGGCGGTTTTCTTCTGCCACCCTGCGTTTGCCGAAGCACCCCACGCCAGTATCCAGACGCTGGAGTGGGGCAGCGATGACGTCGGCATCGAAAGCGATACTGCGGCAGAAGCCAGCCACGACGATGTCTGGCAACGCATTCGTGATGGTTTCCGCATCGACGGTATGGCCATGCAAAACCCGCTGGTTGCCGTCCACGAATCCTGGTTTGCAGCCCGGCCGGACAACGTGCGTCGCATGGCTGAGCGTTCGCGCCCTTACCTCTACCATATCGTCGAGGAACTCCACCGGCGTGCGATGCCGATGGAAATCGCCCTGCTGCCGATGGTCGAGAGCGCGTTCAACCCGGCCGCGCTTTCGTCTGCTGCGGCTTCCGGCATCTGGCAATTCATTCCCTCCACCGGACGCCACTACGGACTGAGGCAGGACACCTGGTACGACGGGCGGCGAGACTTCACGGCCGCCACAAGTGCCGCGCTCGACTACCTGGGCAAGCTGTATCTGGACTTCGGCGACTGGCAACTGGCATTAGCAGCCTACAACTGCGGCGAGGGCTGCGTCACTCGTGCCATCCAGAACAATGTCCAGCAGGGACTGCCTACCGACTACGCCAGCCTGTCCTTGCCGAACGAAACCCGACATTACGTCCCCAAGCTGCTGGCGCTGAGAACCTTGATCCACGCGCCCGAGCGTTACAACGTTGCCATCGAGCCATTGCCGAACCAACCTTATTTCAGCCAGGTCACCGTCCAGGCCAACATGGATCTCCACTCCGCTGCGCGGCTGGCGAACATGAGCAGCGATGAATTCGCTGCACTGAATGCCGCCTTCCCACGCAAGCTGATCCGCTCCGATACGCCGGTGAGTCTGCTGGTTCCCGTCGACAAGTCGGACAAGTTCCAGCGCAACCTGGAAACCGGAAACTGGGACACCTGGCAACCCTACACGGCGCAAAAAGGCGAGCGCGCCGCAGCCATTGCCAGGCGCTTCAACGTCAGCCTTGCCCGCCTCGAAGAACACAACCAGCTGGATTTGAAAAAGGGCAAACTGGTGCGCGCGCAGACCATACTCGTTCCGGTCAAAGGCCCCGCGGAGGCACACAACGACCTGTCAGCGCGAACGCTGACCCGGCATGAAGTGCGGCGCGGCGACACGCTGTTTAGCATCGCGCAGCGTTTCGACATCAGCCTCGCGGATATCAAGGCGTGGAATCCTGCCATCCGGAACAGCGGCATGATCCGCGCAGGCCAGACTGTCGTCGTCCGGAAACCTTGAGACAGGAAAGCTGGTAATCAGGCTCAGGTGGTTCACCACGCCAGTCCGACATCACACGCGCCATGACCACGGCGGAAAGCAAGATCCACGGCGCGCTTGCCAGGATGCCCGTCGCGTTCGATAGCGGCCCCATGAAGAACAGCATCAGCATGGCCGCCACCCAGGATGCCGTTACCCATCCAGAAATTACTGCTGGGTTTGTCGGCGTTCAACCTAGAAACCGCAGTTGGATGCGCCCGAGGGCGCGTCTGATCGGGTGTCTGCCGCAAAGCAACGGCGCAGTGGGTCCGGGATCCGCAAGAAGCCGCGAGAGCGGAGTCGTCGCCGCTTTGCCGCTTTGCCGCTTTGCCAATCCAGCCTATTCCGTGCGGGCACAAAGGCAGGCGCACGAGCAGACGTGTCACCGGGCGTGTAGCGGACTCACCCACCCGGTGAACGGCATTGAAGGAACCCAATCTTGTATTCATGCGGCGTTTGCAAGGGTGATGAGCGGTCAACTGCTGTTATCAGGTTCAATCCACACGACCTGCGGAAAAACCTTGGCCCGCAACCCAGTGGCAGCGCACCCAATGCCCGTTCCTCAGTTCGGTCTGCTCGGGGTAGGTTTTCCGGCACACCTCACTCGCGTACGGACAGCGCGGGTTGAAGTGGCAGCCGTCTGGCGGATTCAGCGGCGAGGGCTGGTCGCCCGCCAGCCGGATGATGCCTGCGCCGTCGTGAGGCTCGATGCGCGGCACCGCACTCACCAGTGCCTGCGTGTAGGGATGGCGTGGCGCACGCAGCACGTCGGTGGCGGCGCCGTGTTCGACGATGCGCCCGAGGTACATCACCGCCACCTCGTGCGCAAGATAATCAACCACCGCAAGGTTGTGGGTGATGAAAAGGTAGGCCAGCCCCAGGTTGTCCTGCAGATCCTTCAGCAGATTCAGGATCTGCGCCTGCACCGAGACGTCGAGTGCGCTGGTTGGCTCGTCGCAGATCACCAGCTGGGGCGACACCGCCAGCGCCCGCGCGATCGCGATGCGCTGCCGCTGCCCGCCGGAGAATGCATGCGGATAGCGGCCCCCGGCATCGTCCGGCAGCCCGACCTGATGCAGCAGACGCGCCACCGCGTCGCGGCGGTCGCTACCCGCGCCAACATTCAGTGCGTCCATGCCTTCGAGCAGAATGTCCGCCACCCGCATGCGCGGATTGAGTGAGCTAAACGGATCCTGGAATACCATCTGCGCCTGCCGTCGCAGGATAGAGGCATGCTTCGCGGTAATGCGCTCGCCGCCCAGCACGATGCTGCCCGCGGTCGGCTCGATCAGCCGCAGCAGTGCCTTGCCCACGGTGGTCTTGCCGCAGCCCGATTCGCCCACCAGCGCCAGCGTGCGGCCCGCCTGGATGTCCAGAGACACGCCGTCGACCGCGCGCACATGGCCCACCGTGCGCTGGATCAGGCCACGCCGGATCGGAAAATGCACCTTGAGGCCGTCCACCTGCAGCAGCTGTTGCCCAGCTTGCTTTACCGAATGTGCGGTGAGCTCGCGCTCTTGGCGTGCAGGCAAGGCACCCGCCAGGTGGCAGCGCACCCGCTGATCGTTAAGCTCCTGCCAGTCCGGCGATTCAGCGCGGCAGCGTGCAATCGCGAACGGGCAGCGCGGCGCAAAGCGGCAGCCGCGCGTTGCCCCGTCGAGTTTCGGAACCTGGCCGGGAATCGTGGTTAGCCGTCCACCGTCGCCAGTGTGCGGTAGCGCCTCGAACAGCATGCGGCTGTAGGGGTGTTGCGGCGCGGAGAAGAACGCATCGCGCATTCCCTCCTCCACCAGTTCTCCGGCATACATCACCCCCACGCGGTCGGCGTTTTCGGCCACCACGCCAAGGTCATGCGTGATCAGCAGCATGCCCATCCGCTGCTCGGCCTTGAGTCTGCGCAGCACGTCGAGCACCTGCGCCTGGATGGTCACGTCGAGCGCGGTGGTCGGCTCGTCGGCGATCAGCAGTTGCGGCCGGCCGGCCAGCGCCATTGCAATCATCATCCGCTGGCGCAGGCCGCCCGAGAGTTCGAACGGATAGCTGTCGAGCCGGCGCACCGCGTCCGGCACGCCCACCGCATCGAGCAGCCCACGCGCGGCATCGCGTGCAGCCTGCCCCGCCAGCCCCTGGTGCAGCGCCAGCGCTTCGCCGATCTGTTCACCGACCTTGATAACCGGGTTCAAGGCCAGCATCGGCTCCTGGAAGATCATCGCCATCTGTCCGCCGCGCACGCGCCGCATGTCGCGTTCGGGCAAGGCCAGAACGTCGGTTTCGCCGAGTTGCACGCTGCCCGAAACCACCCGGCCGCCATCCGGCAGCAGCCGCATCAGCGACAGCGCGGTGATCGACTTTCCGCAGCCCGATTCGCCCAGCAGAGCATAGGTTTCGCCTGCCGCGACCCGGAACGACACGCCATCGACCACGCGCACCGGGCCGAAACCGGTAACAAGATCGCGCACCTCGAACAGGGGCTTCATCGACGCCCCCCCAGGCGCGGGTCGAAGGCGTCGCGCACGCTGTCGGCAAACAGGTTGGCGGCCAGCACCAGGGTGAACATAAAGGCGAACGCTGCCCCAAGCTGCCACCAGACGACAGGCTCGCGCGCCAGTTCGAGCCGCGCGCCGTTGATCATGTTGCCCCAGCTGTACATCGAGGGATCGACGCCGACGCCGACGTAGGACAGCACCGCTTCGGCCAGCACCAGGCCGGAAAAATCCAGCACGATGGCAATCAGCACAAGGTGAAACACGTTGGGAAAGATGTGGCGACTGATGATGCGCGTGTTCGACACACCAAAGGCGCGTGCCGCTTCGACGTAATCAAGCGTGCGCAGCTTGAGCGATTCACCCCGCAGCAGTCTGGCCAACCCCGTCCAACTGGTCACGCCCATGATCAGACAGAGCGCCAGCAGGCGGATGTCGGCACGCGCGGCAGCGGTATCGAATTGTTCCGGATTGGATTCGATATACACTTGCACGATAAGTACGGCCGCGGCGATCAGCAGCACGCCAGGGATGGAGTTGAGCACGGTGTAGATGTACTGGATGACGTCGTCCACCCAGCCGCGAAAATAGCCGGCAGCAATGCCGAACCCGATCGCAAGCGGCAGCGTGACCAAGGTGGTGAGCGTGCCGATCACCAGGCCAGTGCGGATGCTCTTGAGGCTGATGTAGAGCACGTCCTGCCCCACTTTATCCGTACCCAGCACGTGATAGCCAGACGCCAGCTGCACGATGACCCCTGTCAGCATCAGCATGCCCGCCACGACGAGGACGACCGTCCGTCCCGGCCAGTCGAGATCCCCCCTGCTCCAGGTTGCCAGCCATCCACCGGGCGTCATCTGCCTGCGTCGCGCCTGCCACCCGGCCAGCCCGGCAAACAGTAGCAGACCCGCCAGTGCGCCCTGCATGGCACCGTCAAGCGTGCGCCGGGCAATGTCGGGCAGGCGCGCGTCCGCGTGTTGCAGGTGCGCACCGCCGAACTGCAGGCGCGGGTAGTCGCGCACGGTCGCGCCGTCGCGTTCGACGAACTCCTTGGCATACAGATGCATCGCCAGCGGTGCGGAATAGGTCTTTTCCGGGCGGGCACGCAGTTCACTCAGTAGCGCGTCGAATAAAGACAGCACCTCGACTGAATATTGTGGTGCGTCGGCCGGGCTGTCGGCCAACCGCTCGCGGTAATGCAGCGAATCGAGAAGGCCAATGACCACGAATACCCCGAGCACCAGCGCCGAGCCCATAGCCATCGGCCGCTGTGCCACCACTCGCCATGGCGCCAGCAGATGCTCCTGGCGTCGGATGAGCCACACCAGGGCCAGCACCGCTGCCAGCAGTGCGAAAATCAGTGCATCGGTCCACAGGATGACGGGCTGGATGCTATTCATTGCAGCCGCACCCGCGGATCGACCAAGGAATAGGAAACGTCGGTGAGGATAAGGCCGACGATGTAGAGGAAGGATCCGAGAAACACCATCGCGCGCACCACGGCGAAGTCCTGCGCCTGGATCGCGTCGATGGTGTAGCTGCCGAGCCCGGGAATGCCGAAGAAGGACTCGGTGATGAGGCTGCCCATGAACAACAGCGGCAGCACCACCACCGCGCCGGTAAGGATAGGAATCATGCCGTTCTTCAGCACGTGACGGAACAGCACGCGTACTTCGCTCAGGCCTTTGGCGCGAGCGGTGCGCACATAGTCCTTGCCGATTTCCTCAAGGAAGATGGTCCGATACCAGCGTGACCCGCTGCCGATACCGGCCACCACACTGACCAAAACCGGCAGCAGGATGAACCTCAGGCCGTCGATGCCGCCGGCGAAGCCCGAAATCGGCAACAGATTCCAAAGCTTGGCGATGAAATACTGCCCGGCGATGATGTAGAACAGCCCCGAGATCGACATCAGCACCACGCACAGCACCACGCCCCACAGGTCGAGATAGCTCGTGCGGAAAAACACCATCAACAGGGCGAAGCTGATATTGGCCAGCAATCCGATGACAAACACCGGCAGCGCGATCGCCAGGCTCGGCCCCATGCGTGTGCGGATTTCGTTGCCAATGTCGCGCCCGTCGTCACCTTTGCCAAATTCGAAGACGAACATGGCGGCCGAGTGCTTGAAGAAGATCGTGTCAGTAAATTGCGAACTGCCACTCGCCTCGGCGTTCAGCAGCAGCGGCTTGTCGTAGCCGTGCTCGACCTTCCAGCGCTCGATCGCCTCAGGCGTCACGTGCTTGGCGCCTAGCTGCAGCCGCGCCATGTCGTCCGGCGTGTTGACGACGAAGAACAGCGCAAACGTCAGCAGGTTCACCCCGATCAGGATCGGGATGGCATAGAGCAGGCGGCGCAGGATATAGGCCAGCATCAGGCGGTTTTCCTCTCGTGCCGCCGCCACGCGATCACCGCTGGGGCGATCACCGCGGCCAATCCGGCAAGCAGCAGTCCGATCGGCCACAGCACCGGCTTGTTCCATTCGGCACGCCTGGTCTCGCGCAGCGCAGGATCGATACGCCGGTACTTGAGTGTGTTATTCGCCATCAGGTTGGGCTTGACGTTGTGCACCCAGCCGTGGCGCAGGCCGAAGGACTTGGGGTAGTAGGCGAAGATCCACGGCGCATCGCGGCGCACGATCTCCAGCATGGCGTCGATCACCTGCTGGCGTCCAGGGCCGTTATCCATGTCCTTCATGCGCTCGAACAGGCGGTTGAATTCCGGGTTGTCGTAGTTGGCCGCATTCTCGCCGCCGCTGACGACCTTCTTGTGCGGACCGTACAGCAGGAAGAGGAAATTCTCCGGGTCAGGGTAGTCGGCGTTCCAGCCCCACTCGAACAGTTGTGCGTTGCCCTTGCGGATCTTGTCCTGGAAGCGATTGTAGTCGGTGCCACGAACCACCAGCTGCACGTTAAGCTTGTCGAGCTGCTTCTTCATCCAGTCGAGCCGTGACTTGGCATCGGGTCCACTCGCCATGGTGTCGAAATACAGCACCAGCGGTTCGCCCGTTTTCACATTGCGTCCATTCGGATAACCCGCCTCGGCCAGCAGTTTCTTGGCCGTTTCGATGGATCGGCGCCGAATCTGGCCGTCGTGCGCTTCGTACACATAGGCATTCAACCCCGCCTCGCCTTCGACATAACCGAACAGCCCGGGCGGGATTGGCCCTTGTGCCGGGATGCCGCGGCCATTCAGGAAAATCGAAATGAATTCGTCGTAGTCGAAGGCGATGGAGAGCGCCTGTCGAAGCTTCCGGCGGTCCTCGCCCCCCCCCCCCACCACAGGGTCGAGCATGTTGAATCCAACATACCAGAGCGAAGCTGCCACCGTCGTGATGAGATGGATGTCCTGATCGCGCATGCTGTCGGTGAGTTGCGGATTGCCGCCGGAGGTGAACTGCACGGCTTGGTCGAAGCTGTCTGAACTGATGCCGGAACTATCGTAATAGCCCTGTAAAAACTTGCTCCAGTAGGGAATGGTTTCCTTTTCCAGGCTGAATACCGCTTCGTCCACGAACGGCAGCGGCTTGCCAGCGTCCGCCAGCAGCCCGTCCCGCCGGTCCTCTGCACTGCCTTCCGCCGGATAGGTCTCGCCGTGGAAGTGCGGATTTTTCCTCAGCACCATGCGGCGGTTGGGATCGTTCTCAGCCAGATAATACGGGCCGGTGCCGACCGGCTGCCAGTCGAGAGTGAGATTCCTATCCGCCATCCCGGGCTGTGCGTAAAACACCTCGGCTTCCCATGGAATGGGCGCAAAGAACGGCATCGCCAGCCAGTAGATGAACTGCGGATATTTGCCCTTGATGCGAATGCGGTAGGTATGGCGATCGACCACTTCGGCCCCGTCAAGCCGAAAGTCGTCGAGCTTTAGCGCCGCAACGGGATCAGCTTTGGCTGCTTTTTCAAGCGTTTCACCCAGCGCCTTAAGGCCGACGATATGCTCGCTCATCAAACCAAAAATCGGCGAGCTGAGCCGGGGATTGGCCAACCGCTTGATCTGGTACACGTAATCGGCAGCGACCAATTCCCGGGTGCCGCTGTGCCCGAAATCACGAATACGGGTTTTTCCGGCGATCTCCGATGCAGGGAGCGCATGATAACGATAACGCCCCGCTTCATCCCGCGCAAACGCCGGATGCGGCTGGTAGCGGATGCCGGGGCGAATCCGGATTTCGTACACGCTCTCTGCGATCGATGCTGCTGGCGCATCGTCCGGCAGTGCGTTGCCGGCGGCGTCGACATACCGCGGCCTGGGCACGGCTTCGGCGGTCAGAGGAATCAGCGTGTAGGGGCGCTTGAGAAAATGGTACTGCAGCGGCGGCTCGTAGATCTGGCCTGTGAACTCGACTTCGTTCGAACTGTAGGAACGCGCCGGGTCGAGATGCTTGGGACGCTCGGAAAATGCGCTGTAAAGCACATTGGCGCCTGTCTCACTGTCGGGATAGGGAGTGTTCAGGCGATCGGAGCAGCTTGCCATCAGGCTCAAGCCCAGCCCCAGCAGACCTGTCCTGAATAAAAACGCCCCGATCCGTGTCATGCCGCAAGTGTACCCAAGCCCGTGGTCAACGTCAGCCGTTATAATCGCGTCATTCTCAACCATTCGAGACCATCATGGGATTTCTTGCAGGCAAGCGTTTGCTCATCACCGGCGTCATCTCCAACCGTTCGATCGCATATGGCATCGCTGAAGCATGCAGGCGCGAAGGTGCCGAACTTGCCTTCACCTATCAGGGCGATCGCATCAAGGATCGCGTCACGGAATTTGCCCAGGAATTTGGTTCCAGCCTGGTATTCCCCTGCGATGTCGGCAGCGACGAACAAATCGATGCTGTGTTTGCCGAACTCGGCAAACACTGGGATGGACTCGATGGCCTGGTGCACTCGATTGCCTTCGTGCCGAAGGATGCGCTGGCCGGCGATTTTCTCTCCTCGGTAACCCGTGAAAACTTCCGCATCGCGCACGACATCAGTTCCTACAGCTTTGCCGCGCTGGCCAAGGCCGCGTTACCGATGATGGCAGGCCGTCAGGCTGCACTGCTTACACTGTCGTATCTGGGCGCCAACCGCTCCATTCCCAACTACAACGTCATGGGCCTGGCTAAAGCCAGCCTTGAATCCAGCGTGTACTACATGGCGCAGAGCCTTGGACCCAAGGGCATCCGCGTCAATGCCATATCAGCCGGCCCGATCAAGACGCTGGCCGCCAGCGGCATCGCCAACTTCGGTGAGAAACTCGACATCGTCGCCAAGAATGCGCCGTTGCGCCGCAACGTGACGATTGAAGAAGTCGGCAACGCCGCCGCCTTCATGCTCTCCGACCTGGCCTCAGGCATTACCGGCGAAATTACCTACGTTGATGCCGGCTTCAATTCCACCGCCGGTGCCGAAAGCTAAGCCATCATTTCGCCCCAATAAAAAACGCGCCAGCAAAAAACACGGTTTTATGAAGCGCATGGCCACCAAAGATGGTCGAAAAGTCTTGAAAAGACGAAAAGCTAGGGGCCGAAAGAAAATAAGCATCTAAACTATGTTGCCTAAAAAATTTAGGCTACACGCAGATAAGGATATCAAAAACTTAGTCCGTGGGGGCAAAACTTTTTTTTTACCCCAATTAACCCTCAAATACCAATATAATAACCAAAATTTACTGCGCTTGGGTTTTGTGGTCTCCACCAAAGTGGATAAACGGGCTGTTGTTAGAAACAAAATCAAGCGTCGTATGCGAGAGGCCGTAAGACCAGAGCTAACCAAAATTAAAACCGGAGTGGACATTTTGTTTATAGCCAAAAAAAGCTGTGCCGAGCTTACTCTGCGAGATTTGCAGAAACAATTCCAATTTGCCTTAAAAACAACTCGCCTGTATATTGAAAATAATGTTAAAAGTAATAAAGACAATAGACCGATTGTTGGCTAGTATATTTATTTTTTTAATTAAAATTTATCAAAAAACATTTTCACCAGATCAAGGATGGTTAAAAATATTTTTCCCTCATGGTTTTTGTCGCTTTCATCCGCACTGTTCGGAATACAGCCAACAAGCATTTGAAAAATACGGAACCATAAAAGGAATTTATTTATCACTTTGGCGCATACTGCGCTGTCACCCTTGGTCAAAAGGCGGAATTGATTCAATAAAATAATATGTTCACTACAATTTTTTATCAACCAATTTACAATTTATTAATTTTTTTATACAACCTAGCCCCCGGTCATGATTTGGGCGTGGCCATTATTCTGATAACCCTGATCATTAGGTTGATTTTGTATCCATTTTCCAAAAAAGCCATCAAGTCCCAAAAAGAATTACAGACTATCCAGCCGGAAATAGAAAAGATCAAAGAAAAATATAAGGACGACAAAGAAAAGATGGCGCCCGAGCTCATGGCGCTTTACAAAGAAAGAAAAATAAATCCCTTTTCCTCTTGCTTGCCAACATTAATCCAATTACCATTTTTGATTGCCCTCTATCAAGTATTTTTAAACGGGCTGACCAAAGACAACGGTAAGGGCGATTTGCTATATTCTTTTGTTCAGAATCCCGGACAGCTAAATATAATTGCTTTTGGTTTTATTAATTTGGCTAGCAAGAATTGGATTATTGCTATATTGGCTGGGGCAGCTCAATTCTGGCAATCCAAGATGCTGATGGGTAAATCACAGCAGACAGGCATGTCCAAAATAATGACCAATCAAATGATTTACTTTATGCCTATTTTTACAATTGTTATTGGTGGCAACTTGCCAGCTGGCCTGACGCTTTACTGGCTATTTACTACACTTTTCTCAATACTTCAGCAATATATGGTGCTGGGTTTCAAAAAAAAACCGTTGAGCTAAGCTCGGCGGTTTTTTTGTATATCCAAAACTAAATTTTATTCAAAACACCTTTCTGGGCCCACTATCACTCGGAGTTTTTGGGGCGCCACACTTATCTCGGCTGGGGTTTTCATAATTACTTGTTCGTCAGTCAAAATTGAGACCTGCTCCTCGTCTTCAGCGCTTATTTTTATTTTAGAAAAAGGCAAAATAGTGCCGGTAATATTTTTTTTGCCAAAGACCCCGGACTTCATTGGTGTAATCACTACCTCCAACACGCCATCAACTGGTGTTGAATTTGGTATTATGGAGCGATCGGCAAAGTTATAGATAGTGATATTATTATTAGCCGTAGTTGGTCGCACATTGTAGCCGTCATACTCAATCAAAACATTAGCATCATTGATTTCCGCTTGCCCCACAAAAAAATGGCCATTGATTAGTCCCAGATCAATTTTTTTTATAATGCGCGAAGCGATTACATCGCAAGCCAAAAGTTTTGGTGGCACCCCAAGCATCTTAGCAATCTTGTTGTCATTTTCTACCGGTATCAAACCCAGCACCACTTCCAAACCAGCCACAATATTAATAACTTTGGCAAAAGTTTGGGCATTGCCAATGACCACCACGGTCTGAACGCCGGACTTGATCCCGTCGGTGATCAGCTCTTTCATGTTTTTTAGAATAGAAAGACGCGCAATTCTTCCCTTGATGCCCAAATCAGTGACGCGCTTTTCAATTTGGGATAAGAGGTCGGAATATTTTTTGTCACTCAAAAATGAATCGTATATGTAAAGATACATAACAAAATTTATGACTCCAAAAGTTTTCCTTCTGCTAACTCATTTTCAGTTCGTTTTACTTCTTTTTTGGGGTTAGGGCGATGTTCATCGTGTTTTGGCTCGTTAAAGGGCATAGCTACATTGCCCTGGATCAAGGCACCACTCTCTATGGATAGAATAGCGGCTTTTATGTCACCAACAATTACGGCCGAGCTGGTTATTTCTAGACGTCCCTTGATGGTGACATTGCCCTTTATACGGCCGGCAATAAAGGCATTATTGGCTTTGACAGTGGCCTCTACTACGGCGCTAGAGCCGATTTTGAGGTTATTTTTGGTGTTTAGGGTGCCGATCAGCATGCCCTCAATAATTAAGTCGCCTTCGCCCGTAAAATTGCCTTCAACCCTTACTGAAGGACCGATTATTGTCTCAATATTTTTTGTGCTTACCACTGCTTCTTTTTTGCCAAACATATTATTTTTTTATTACAAATTAACGTCTTAATTTTAGTTTAAGGAGTCAAAATTGTCAAAGAAACAAAAGATTATAGACAAAAACAGCCGTATATACTAAAATTACACGGCATTAATTAATAAACACGATTATGACTGACAAAAATATTAAAGCCGAACTAAAAAGATTAGGAATTATTGTCGGAGCAATTTTGGTAATTTACTTTGGGGTTTATATGATTGAGAGTCGTACGCAGTTTTTGACCAAAATACTTCAGTAATATATTACGACTCAAGCTTTTCCGTAATATTAGGGACAAAAACACCAATCCTTTTGGGTCTAAAATTTGACACAGGGGCTTGCCCCGCAGTACTTGACCCCCTCATAGTTCAATGGATAGAACAAGAGACTCCTAAGCTCTAGATCCAGGTTCGATTCCTGGTGAGGGGACCAGTTGGTGTGGGGTGAGACCATCCCATAAGGATAGTAGATTTTAATTGGTTTTTTGATTCCTTGTCCCTTATTGTCACTTCGAATTTATTTCAGCTGTTATAAAAATTGTCAATAGGCGTATTTAAGGTGTATTTACTACTATTTCTTTTCTTTATAGAAGCAATATTTTTGGCTAAAATTAGCCAATTTATTATTAAAATTAAACAAAATTAAAGCCCCGCAGTGTGTACCACGGGGCTCGCTCTCCATTCTGGGTGATGTATTGTCACCCGAAGGTGGCCTTGTAGATTAGCGCAGAAATAACAAGGTCCGCGATCAGTAGGATGTGCATGGCACCGTGACGCTTGATGCCGATCATCCCAGCGAAGATCATGACAATCCAGAACATGACAAAGCCGATACCTACTAGTGCTGCGGCCTGCCACCAAGTATGGCAGAGAAGCCGGAGTTCGAGTGCGATTGCCGCGGTGTAGGCCAGACAGATGAAGAACGAACTGGCTGGCGAAGGACCCTTGCGGTCTGCCATGAAAGAACCTCCCAGGTTATGGAAACATTATATTATATCACCTATTAAGATTATTGTCAAATAGCTGAGGGGTGAGGTTTTTTTAATCCCCCACCTGCCTGCCGGCAGGCAGGAACCCCCTTTGACAAGGGGGCTTATTCCTCTTTTTTCTAAATCCCCCAAACTCCCTTTTCACCCAGAGGGTGGTTGCCCTTTGGGCGAGACAACAAAGGGGCTTAAATAGTCCTCCCCTGTCAAGGGGAGGTCGGGAGGGGTTAGGGGTCGGTGGTTTTTTATCACCACACTTGACGTCTTTTTACTGCTTTGCTATAATACCCCTAGAGGGTATATGAATAAACAAGTTTGTCATCCACAAAAAATCTATTCCCAACTTCATCGCATTGAGGGTCAGATTCGTGCAATTGAAAAAATGTACGGCGAAAAAAGAGAAGTGGAAGAAGTGGTGCGAGTTGTGCTGGCCGCGCGTGCCTCGCTGGACTCCGTCACTCGCTTGTTAATCACCGACAAAGTGAACGGCTGTTATCAGTCAGGGGCTAAAAACAAGAAAAAGGAATTAAATAAATTAATAGAAATATTATTTAAGACCAGTTAATAATTAATTTTTAAATTTATGGCGCTAGAATTAAACGATCAAAATTTTGATCAAGAAATAAAAAAATTTGAGGGAGTGGCTTTGGTAGATTTTTGGGCCTCGTGGTGTATGCCTTGCAAAATGCAAGGGCCAATCATTGATCAGTTGGCCGAAGAATTGAAAGACAAAAGCAATATAAAAATTGCTAAACTTAACGTCGAAGAGAATCAACTCAAGTCCCAAGAGTTTGAGATAATGTCTATACCGGCTTTAAAAATTTTTAAGAACGGAAAAGTAGTGGAGGACATGGTGGGTATGCAGTCCAAAACAGTTTTGTTAGAAAAAATTAATAAACAACTATAATTTTTTATGACAGACAACAAATACGACCTAGTGGTTGTCGGTGGCGGACCAGCTGGCCTGACGGCGGCTATTTATGCGGCGCGGAGAGCCCTGAAGACCCTGATAGTTTCTATGGACATTGGCGGTCAGATGGCCTTGGCTAATAGTATTGAAAATTATCCCGGCTATGATGAAATTGATGGACCGACTTTGGGTCAAAAAATGTTAGCGCAGGCCGAAAAGAGTGGGGCAGAATTGGTTTTGGGTGAAGTGGTTGGTGTGGAAAAAAAAGATAACAACTTCGTATTACAGCTAGCCGATGGAAAACAGCTAGAAACCAAAACAGTAATTATGGCTTTTGGTTTGACACCTAGGAACTTAGAGGTGCCTGGCGAAAAAAAGTTGGCTGGTCGAGGAGTGGCTTATTGCGCTACTTGCGACGGTCCGCTATACAAAGGCAAAACAGTGGTCGTAGTTGGTGGGGGAAACTCTGCTATGGACGCGGCCGAATACTTGAGCAAAATCGTGGCTAAGGTTTATCTTTTGGTGCGTCAGCCAAAACTCAAAGGCGAGGATGTCTTGATTCAGCGGGTGAGCAAAGATCCCAAGGTGGAGCTGATGCTGGAGGCCGTCACCAAAGAAATAAAAGGCAGTTCAAAAGTAGAAAGCTTGGTTTACGAATCAAAAAATGAAATCAAAGAAATAAAAGTTGATGGCGTTTTTGTGGAAATTGGTCATATTGCCAAAACCGATTGGGTCAAGGATTTGTTGGACCTGACCGAGTTGCGCGAGATCAAAATCAACGCTGATTGTGAGACCAATGTGCCAGGCATATTTGCGGCTGGCGACATTTCCCAAATTGCCTACAAGCAGGTGGTCATCTCGGCTGGCGAGGGAGCCAAAGCCGCCTTGCAAGCTTACAAATATCTTCAGAAAGGCCAGGCCTCTGGTCCGGACTGGAGTAAATAAACTCACTCCGTTAAATAAATTTAATTTATAGGGGTATAAGGAGAGGTAAAAAAATGAATCCATTTGATAATGCTTTACAACAGCTAACAAAAGCAGCTGCTATAATTAAATTGAGTCCAGAAATATTTAAAATATTGAGCGTGCCTGATAAAATAATCACGGCTAATTTAGCAATAAAAAAAGACGATAACACTTTGGAAATATATGAGGGTTATCGCGTGCAGTACAACAACGCTCGTGGTCCATACAAAGGAGGTGTTCGTTTTCATCCGCAAGTCGATATCAACGAGGTCAAGGCCTTGGCTTTTTGGATGAGCATCAAAACAGCCGTAGTTGATATACCTATGGGCGGAGCCAAGGGCGGAGTAGTGGTAGATACCAAATCATTGAGTAGCAATGAGCTAGAAAAAATTTCTCGCGCTTGGGTTCGGGCTTTTCAAGATGTGATTGGGCCAGATAAAGATATCCCAGCGCCAGATGTCTACACCAATCCTCAAACAATGGCTTGGATGGCTGACGAATATTCCAAAGTAGTTGGCCAAAAACAATTCGCGGTGGTCACTGGCAAGCCCTTGGATATGGGTGGCTCTCAAGGTAGAGATCAGGCCACAGCTAGTGGTGGGATGATGGTCTTGAATGACTTGGTCAACAAGAGATCTTGGGAGCCAGGCAAAATGTCAGTAGCCATACAGGGCCTTGGTAATGTGGGTGGCGGTATAGTCAAGGCGCTATTTGAGCAGGGCTACAAGGTGGTAGCTGTGGCTGATTCCAAAAATGTCATTTACAATGAAAGCGGGCTTAATGTCCCAGAAATTTTGGAGCGCAAAAAAAATAAACAATCTTTGGGTGGCTTGCTTGGCGTCAAAGAAATTTCTTTGGAAGAATTTTTTGCTCTAGAGCTTGATGTTTTGGTGCCAGCGGCCTTGGAAAATCAAATTACAGTCGACAACGCGCCAAGCATCAAGGCCAAGGTTATTTTGGAAATGGGCAATGGCCCAACTACGTCCGAGGCCGACGAAATATTATTTGCCAAAGGGGTGGAAGTAATACCCGATGTTTTGGCTAATGCCGGAGGCGTGACTGTTTCTTATTTTGAATGGTTGCAAAACAAAGCCGACCAATATTGGAGTGAGGAAGAAGTAAATACCAAACTCAAAGACAAAATGATTGACGCTTGGCAAAAAGTTTTTGACACAGCCAAGGAGAAAAAAATAGATTATCGAACAGCGGCTTTTGTGTTGGCCATTGAGCGAATAGCCAAAGCTATGAGTAAGTAAAATTAATAAAAAAGTGAACACCCCGCAGAATTGTCCGCGGGGTGTTTTAGGAGTACCTGCTGTATTGGCAGGTTATGGGTGTGCGAGGGATGTTGCTGGCAGTGAGGTCAAAGCCCCACAGCATTTCTTCCTCGTTTTCACGGGGGGTATCCCAAGGTGTCAGGGAAAGGATTGATTTTGGCAAAGTGATAATCACAAAGCCATCTGCCCCAGCTTCATTTTCAAGATCAAATTGCCTTTCCAAGGCATCATGTTCTTTCCAATCAACATCTCGGTCAGCTAGAGACATGTCCAGCTCTTCGCTCTCGGCCTCCATCATTTCATCAACTGAGCAGTTCTCTTCTACTCTTGTCTCTCGGATCTGGAAGTAGGGGTGTAGGTAGGAGCAATCGTTTTGGTGGGTTTCTTGTGGTAAGACACGCCCGTGTTCCAGAAAATAGAAGAGAGGAAGAGTAAATATCGAAATGCTCTCAAGCCAACATTCTGAATCGAAACTGTCGATTTGCGGTTTTTCAAAAACCACCATCTTGGCTTTGAGTTGTTGTCCCATGACCACCTCCCTTATTTATTAGGTTCTGGTGCATCACAAGAAGTATAGCTGGTATTTCTTTTTTATGTCAAAAAAGTATAATATACAAATATGGCTAAATACAAAATTGGTCTTGACGAGGTGGGTAGGGGACCAGTAGCTGGGCCGATTGTGGCTACCGCGGTTTTTTCTATGAATTCAGCAGAACAAAAAAATATTTTAAAACAAGTTCGGGATTCCAAATTGTTGTCTCAGAAAAAAAGAGAAATCCTGAACGAGTTGATAGTGGAAAATTTTTTGTTTAGTATTAAAATGATTGATAATCAAGTTATTGATCAGCGTGGTATTCAGGTGGCTAATATTTTGGTCATGCAAGAAGCGCTTAGTGATTTATTAAAAAAAATTATCAACATCAATCACGGTGAAATAAATATTGTGGCTGACTATGTGGGAGCGGCCAAAAAATATTGGCCAGACACTGAACTTGAATTTTTCCAACATGGCGAAAGCAGGCATGAAGAAATTGCGGCCGCTTCAATTATTGCCAAAGTGTTTCGTGACCAGCTAATGACCGATTGGCACAAAGAATTTCCGCTTTATAATTTTGATCAACATAAGGGCTATGGCACTAAGGAGCATTTGCGCTTGATAAAAAAACATGGCTTATGCCCACTGCATCGGCGCAGTTTTTTGGGAAAATATTTGGACTAGGTCTTGACAATAAAATATCGGGTGCTAAGATGACGGCAAAATAAGCCGTCATTATTGTTATAGACGGCTATAAGCAAGGTAAAGAAAAGCGATGTTTTATATTTTTAACAATAAAACAAATTTTTCTGTTAAATCCACTTGGATTAATAATATTTTTTACGATTATTTATTTTACATAAAAAACAAAACCCCGCTTTATAGGCGGGACTTTGTTAAGAAAAGCGATTTTGAGATTGCCATATCCCCTGAAGGAATGGTTAACCTCAATTTGAATTCTAAAATAAATAATCATTTTTGTCAATCCAAACTACCCCTATTTTGGCATGGGTTAAATAGGGGTTTTTGGTTTGGCTTTAATAATTATTCTGCTTAAAAAATAGCAGACAAGGAAAGGAAAAGCGATATGGACCTAAACAAGGTAAGTATGATCGGCAACATTACCAAAGATCCGATCAGCAAGAATTTGCCCAGTGGACAAGCGGTAGCCACCATGACTTTGGCCACTAATTATGTTTGGCGCGATGCCAAAACCAAGGAAAAAAAGAATCGGGCCGAGTTTCATCGGGTGGTGGCTTGGGGGCATTTGGCCGAAATCATCACGGCCTATTTGAAAAAGGGCTCCAAAGTTTTTATCGAGGGACGTCTGCAGAACAGATCTTGGGAAGATAAAAATAAGGTCAAAAAATATATGACCGAAATTGTGGCTTCTGACCTGATCATGCTCGGTGGCAGTCAAAAGAAGGAGTCCAAAGGCGACGAAAATGCCAAAGAGGAAGAAATCGATATCGAGGAAATTCAAATTGAAGAGGACAATTAGATTCACATATTGTCTTGGTCGGGGCTTGGAGTTTGCCTGTATCTCCAAATCCCGGCTAAGCTAATAAAAAAATATGAAAAGAAAAGCGATTTCCGCCCAAAGGGCGGTCGCCCTTTGGGCGGTCACTATTTTAATATTTGTTTTGATTTGCCCGCAGGCCATTCAGGCGGCTAACAGCGATTTGGTGATTTCGGAAATCATGTACGATTTGGATGGGGCAGATAGTGGTCGTGAGTGGATTGAGGTCTACAATGGCAGTTCAGAAAACATAGAAGTTTTGACTGGGGCAGGCGCTGATACTTGGCGTTTTTTTGATGGTTCAAATCATATTTTGAATTTGGTCAATGGCACCAGCACCATTGCCGTGAGTGAATATTTTATCATTGCCTCTGACGCGCAGAATTTTTTGACTGAACATCCGGGGTTTGCCTTTACAATTTTTGATACAGTCATGAGTTTGGGTAATTCTAGTAGCACCATTGCTTTGAGTTTTGATGGTGGCCAAACTCAAGGTATTAGCGCTGTTTATGATTCTACTTGGGGCGCAAGTGGTAATGGCAAAACATTGGAAAAAATAAATTTAACGCAAGAAAGCGTAGTGAGTAACTGGCAGGAGAGTTCTGTGTTGGGTGGCACTCCGGGCGCAGTGAAAAGCCCAGAAGCGGACTGGCCACCATTGCCACCAGATGATGGCGGTGGCGATGACGATCCACCGGCTGACGAGGAGCCGGAGACGCCAGCTTCCGAAGCGCCGGTTAGTAGTGGCACCAGAGCGTCGACTAATTATTGGGCGCAAATAAAAATATCCGAGTTGTTGCCCAATCCAGTGGGCAGTGACGACGCTGAATGGATAGAATTATTTAATCAAGGACAAAACACAGTTGATCTGTCTGGCTTCAAGGTGCAGGACAATTCGGCCGGACAATATACTATTGGGCAGGGTTTGCTTTTGGCGGGAAACTCGTATTTGGTGCTTTATAAAAATCAGACAAAAATATCTTTGAATAATACTGGTGGCGATAGCGTGAAGGTGTATTCGCCCGACAATAATTTGTTGGACAGCGCAGTTTATGATGCTTCGGCGCCAGAGGGCAAAACTTTTGCCTTGATAAATGGGTCATTGGTTTGGACACCAAGTCCCACACCCGGCCAAGCCAATGTCTTGCCAGAGAATCAAGCGCCGCAAGCAATGCTAAAAATTGAAGGCGATAAATTTTTTGCTAATACAAAAATAATTTTTTCAAGTAGCGAGTCGCTTGATCCCGAAGAAGGGGAGTTAAAATATTTTTGGGATTTTGGTGATAATCAAAATGGCGACGAAGCCAAAGAAAATCACGTTTACGAAAAGCCCGGTAATTATTTGGTTAAATTAAAAGTCACTGATTTGGCTGGGCTAAGCAACGAAGTCACCAAAAATATTGTGGTGGAAAATAAAGTGATTGACTTGAAGTTGGTCGATGTTAAGCCCATAGATTTTAGAACAGAGGATTTGTTGATCACTGAAGTTTTACCAAATCCAGTGGGCAGTGATGATGCTGAGTGGGTAGAACTATACAACGCTAGCGTCAAAAACATTGATTTGCTTGGCTGGCAATTAGACGATGAAGAGGGTGGCAGTAAGCCGTATGTTTTTGCTACTAGTACAATTATTTCGGCTGGAAGTTTTTTGGTGCTTGATAGAAATACTAGTCAAATTACTTTGAACAACACTACAGACAGCGTGCGCCTGCTCACGCCATTGAATGAGGTCTGGCAAGAAGTAAAATATGAAAAAATTCCCGAAAGCCAGTCCTATGCTTGGGACCTAGCCAACAACGAATGGTTTGTCAGCGAAAGTCCGAGTCCTGGGCAAGCAAACATTGTAAATACTCTGCAGGCGGCTGGTGAAAACTTGGAATATAAAAAAGGAGAGAATAGAAATATTACAGCCACGGTTTGGGGTCAGAATAATAAAATACTATATTTATTAGATTATGAAAATCGTTTGCTTGAGGCCTACGGCGCTTTAGATTTTGCCAAATACAAAAGAGGCGACACAATTTATTTGTCAGGCAAAATCACCAGAGTTGATCCTTGGCCCAGAGTAAAAATTGTCAGCGATCAGGAAATAAGTATTTTAGACAGCGAACAGGAAATAATTAAACCAGAGATTATAGATAGTGCTGATCTTAATGAAGAATATAATGGGCAATTAGTGATGGCGCGCGGAGTAGTGGTCAAAAAAAATGGCAAAAATATTTATTTAGCCGATGATGTTGACCAAGAATATAATTTGCGCTTGAGTTTAAAGTTTGACACCAAGGATTTAAAATTAGATAAAGGTACTGAAGTCATTGCCAGTGGCTTATTACAATTTGATGAAAAAGTAGTGCGCTTGGATGTTTTTGATAAAAATGATTTACAAATGGAGCAAAAAGTTTTGGGCGAAAAAATTTCAACAAGCACTAATAGCACTAGTGCCGTGGAGGCCAATCAAGGATATTCGCAAAGCAAAAAGATGTTAAAGTTTATCTTGCTGGGATTTTTGGTAATAAGTATTTTTTATGTGTTGGCCACTAAGCTAAAAAAGAAAAAATAATTTTTTTAAAAATAAATGAGCTCCTTATCCGGCGTGTGTAGCGCGGACAAGGAGCCCAAGGAGTCAGCAGTAGCCCTTCAGCCTGCTGATGAAAAAAGCGAGTGTGTCCCAGAGGAAGAATGAACAGAAGTGATCGAGTCGCCTCTGGCTTCCCCCACCGTAGTCGGACCAGGCCTTGACGACTCGGATGTCGATGCCGGAGCCAGACCAGCGTTTCCTGAAGGTGGCGCGGACTCGGCGAGCATGCCACTGCTGAGCCACAATGATCACGCGGTTTTCCCAAGGCTCAAGTAGAGGCAAGGTGTAATCGGCATTGAGGTAGGTGCGTCTGGCCATGATTTCAAGAGACACCTTGTCTCGTGGCATTTCTGAAGTGATTGAGAGGTAGTGGGCCATACCACGAGCTTCGGTCACACCAGTTACACCGGGCTTGAAGTAGCCACCAGTGAAGATGATGCGATGGCCAGACTTGGCCTCGAAGAGATTGCCACACTTGCGGGCCACGGCCTTGGAATAGGGACTGGCCGAGTTGCCAGCAACCGAGACATCGATGCCGACACCAATGATGACTGCCGAGCCACGAGGAAGAGGGTCATCAGCCGTGACCAGCCGTTTTTCCAACCATTGCCAGAAAGACACGATTTTCACCCCCCCCCGATTATTTCGGGTTTTTTTGGGATGCGAAGGACAGCGAAGAACTGGGCATATTGTCATATATGTATTGTTTTGTCAATATTATGCCAAGCATGGTTTGACAGCGTATTAGTAAAATGATAATTTCAGGGTGGGGCAAAGTACTTTTCATTTCACCTTGAAGGAGGTGATTTCATCATGCACAGAATTCAAAAAGGTGCAGTAAGGGTGGCGGTGCTTATCGTGGTCTTTATCGTGTTAATTGCTTTGGTCGTGTGGATTGTCAGTGCTTTCCAAAAGGCATATCAAGATGGTCAGCGACAAGAAAAAGCCGAGGCACAGGCACAGCTTCTTGAGCCAACCATCAAGATTTTCCGCTCTGCTACCGGCCGGATGCCATGGTCTCTACTTGATCGTTTTCCTGATGGCCAAAGTTTTGCTAGCACACTGCCTGACAGCAACTGTTTGCCCAACGCCTTTACTGGTCACAGGACTGAGCCACACTTTTTTGACCGTATCTACAAAAAGGCGGGCAAGGGCACAATCGCCATTGTTAGCGAATACAACCGTGACTACTTAGTGGTTTACGGTCGTCAAGAGACGGTCTGTTATAAGATTAGTTTCTAGGGGGCGTTGGTCATATCCAGCGCCCCTCTTGTTTTTTTGTGTGGGCTTGATTATTTTGACTTTTTTCTTATTTTTTAGTATAAATAACAGCGTCATTATAAGCTGGGGTGGTGCCTGCCCGCCATCGCCTACGGCGAAGCCGTGGCAGGCGGGAAATTGGTAGTAGTATGTGGGCAAACTAATCATTTGGTTAAAAAGTTTTAATTTATAGTTTTACGCCGGGGTGGTGAAATTGGTAGACACGCCAGCCTTAGGAGCTGGTATCTGAAAGGATATGGAGGTTCGAGTCCTCTCCCCGGCACCAAAATAATTTATGTATTATTTTTTGTTAATATTAGTTATAGCCATTGCTGTCACTACTATTTATTCTCTAGTGCGAGGCATTGGTTGGGTGCCGACTTGGCAAAAAGATGTGGAAAGGTTTTTACGTTTAGCAGAAATCAAGCCCGGACAGGTAGTGTATGATTTGGGTTGTGGCGATGGGCGATTAGTAATGGCGGCTGCAAAACTTGGCGCCAAGGCAATTGGTTTGGAGGTATCCATTTTGCCATTTGTCGGCGCGTATAGCAGAAAAATATTTTCAGGTAGTAAGGCCAAAATAAAATTTCGTGATTTTTGGTTGGTTGACTTAAAAGAGGCAGATGTAGTATATTTCTTTTTGATTCCGCGCATTTATGAGCAGTTAAAAAATAAATTGGCCAAAGAATTGAAACCGGGCGCGCGAGTGATTGCCTATGTCTGGCCAATAGAGGGTTGGCAAGCAACAACAGTTGATAAACCAGTTGGTCGGCCAGCCATGTATTTATATATTAGATAGGGTCGCATAGCTCAGCTGGTTAGAGCGCTACATTGACATTGTAGAGGTCGGAGGTTCGAGTCCTCCTGCGACCACCACTCGACTCGTCGCGTTTTACTCCTCCTCGCTCGTGGTTTCGGTTCTTCACTTTGTTCAGAACCTCAACCATCAAGTCCTCAAGACGAGGTGAGTGCCCTGCCATTCGGCCCTGAGGGGCCTCAGGCCCTGAATGGGAGCAAGCGTAGCGCGCCGAAGGGCATCAGTTTGGGAGTACGGACGAGAGGATGAGGGACAATAAAATTAACTTTGTAATAAAAAACACCCAAAACAGGATGTTTTTTTGTATTTCTTTACAAATTATTTATTTACTATATACTACTCAATTGTCCTGGTTCATTCATTACTTCTAGCGCTCAAGGAGGGGCATTATGTACCGTTTTGTTTTATTGGCCACTTGTTTTTTGTGTTTGGCCATGCCAGTCCTAGGTAACAATGAACCATCAGTGATGCCTTTGATCTGGCCTACACAGCCGAGCCACAATAATATTCAATGCTTGGCCCAAGGCAGGGGTGTCATCAGCCCGTACCAAATTGACTTTGTCTACCTTGTCTTGTATGAGGCGCCGGATCAGGTCTATCTGGTGTTCAGCTACCCGCTGGATCCCGCACAGCGTCAAGAGCTGATCAGCTACCAGCGCGAACAGAAGTTGAATTGGGACATTCAGCTTCTGCAGATTGACTACGTGTACTGGACAGGTATTGGTCTGACGGCTAACAGCGATACTCAAACAGTCACCAAGTCAATCCTTGATCATTTGCGTAGGCAGAGCTTCATTTACAACTTGCAAGCAGATTGATTCTGGCTAGGAGCTTGTCAAATATGAGCTCCCGCTTCTTTCACAGAACGGGGGCTCTTAATTTTGTTAGAAATAAAAATCCTGCACCAGCGCCACTTGTTGACCACTGATGCAGGATTCGTTCCCCGCTTTTCGGTCATGATCCCCTTTTGCTAGCCCCCTTTTTTCTGTCGCCGAAATTGACGGCAGTCAAAGATTTTTCGACAAACGAAGTCGATCGCCCAGTAACTCAAGACAAAGAGCAGGGCGAGTCCAAGCGTGAAGGCTATGGACAGTATGATGACGATGGATGGTAGGAACAGTGGGCCAATCGTCAGGATCAGTAGGGCTATTAAGGCAAAAACCGTTAGAGTGTACCAGAAGGGGCGCCGAGAGATCCGCGGAGCTTGGACGACGTTGATGACGTTGGCCATAGTTCCTCCTTGGTTGGTGCCTACACTTTTCTTTTAGCACAATCGTTCTGATAAGGCAAATTTTACTTTACAAGTCAGCCGAAAGATTTTATAATACAAGCATAAACAACAACTATGTTTAAAAAGAAAAATAAAAAAAATCAGCCAGCCAAAGAGTCCGAGACATTGCCAATCGAGCACAAAGAAGAAACCTTTGATGAAGAGGGTCAGCTTTCTATAGATGTTTATCAGGATAAAAATAATATTGTTATCAAGTCAACCATAGCCGGAGTGGATCCAGACAACATTGATATCAGTTTTCACAATGACATGCTGACTATCCGCGGTGAACGCCAGCAAGACCAAACTATTAGCGAAGATGACTATTTCTACAAAGAATGTTATTGGGGGAGCTTTTCTCGTTCAATTATTTTACCGCTAGAAGTGCAAGCCGACAAAATAAAGGCCACCATAAAAAATGGAATATTGACAATTGTTTTACCAAAGGTTCATCACATTGACGGCAAGAAAATTTCTGTGGAAGACGACAATTAGCATGTTGTTAAAAAATTTATTACTAAAATATATTGGACAAGAGGGAGATAAATTAATTTTTCAAACCGAGACAGGCGCGGAAGTCATTATGGCTAGTTCTTTATTGGGTGAAAAATTTGATCAAAGTATAAATTACTATATTTCTTTGGATTCAAGCGCTATCAAAATGACAGCCGAGAATCAAAGAAGAATTTTAAATGATTTGATAAACAATGATCTTGAAGGATAAAATTTCTGGAGAAGAAAAACATAATCATGGGCCGTTAAAAATAATTATTATCGTGGCGGTAGTTTTTTGTTTTTTGTTGGTAGCTGTTTTTGTGGCTAACGCCACTGTCAACTACAAGTACGCTAATGTTTTTTTGCCAGGGACAAAACTCGGCAGTGTTGATATTGGTGGACTGACCTATGAGCAGGCCAAAAAGAAAGTTCAAGAGCATTTGGACATTTTTAGCCACAATGGTTTTATCTATGTGGGGCAGGGGAAAAAGTCCACTATTTATCCCATTATTAGCTCTGGTTCGGCTGACAGTTCTTTTCCTTTGGTCATGTGGCAGATGGAAAAAAGTTTGGATAAAATTTTAAAATTTCAAAAAGATGAACGACCCGTTAATTTATTGAATAAAATTAGCATAATGCTGGGAGGCAAAACTTGGTCGTTTGATTATACTTGGGACAAGGAGCGTCACCGCAGTATTTTGGAGGAAGATTTCAAGGGTTTGTTGCCCAGCAAAAAAGAAGCTAGTTTTGAATTTGGGTCAGCCGGTGGCTTGAAGATAAATCCAGAGGTTATTGGCCAGACATTTACTTATGAGCAAGCCATAGTAGACACCGAAGAGCAAATAAGAAAATTGCAGGCGCGAGAAATTAATTTAGCAGTGGTTGAGGATAAGCCCGCAGTCACCAGCGCGGTAATAGATAAGTTTCGTGGTCAAATTATCGACACTATTCAGCAAGGAGATTTGCTTGCCAATTATAACGAGCAGGCAACAACTATTGCTAATACTGATTGGCGGCAGTGGCTACAAATTAAATTTAATAAAAATAAACCGTACTTAGGTTTTGATGTTGAGTCAGCAAAAAAATATTTTGATGACAAGGGTTTGAGTGCCGATATTGAAGTTTTGGTTCAGGATGCCAAGTTCAAGCTAAACAATGGCAAGGTTTCAGAATTTATGGCTAGCCAAGAAGGCAAAATGATTGATTGGGTTGAGACCATAACCAATGCCGAAAAGATATTGGGTTCCAATAATAATAGTTTTGATATTGTTGTTGAGGTAGTTAAGCCAAAAGTAACGAATAGTGAGGTCAATGATTTAGGCATTAGCACGCTTTTGGGCACGGGTGAATCGGACTTCAAGGGTAGTCCACCCAATCGCATACACAACATAGGGGTTGGAGCTGATACACTCAATGGTTTGCTTATCAATGTTGGGGAAGAATTTTCCCTGATTACGGCTTTAGGTGAGATTGATGGTGAGCATGGTTACAAGCAGGAGCTGGTGATCAAGGGCAACAAAACAATACCAGAGTATGGTGGCGGTTTGTGTCAAATCGGGACAACAGTATTTCGCGCGGCTTTGAACACTGGTCTACCAATAAAAGAAAGAAGCAGTCATTCTTATCGAGTCGTCTACTATGAACCAGCTGGCATGGACGCCACGATTTATGACCCCAAGCCAGATTTAAAATTTTTGAATGATACGGGTAATTATATTTTGATACAATCGCGTATTGAAGGCGCAAAACTATATTTTGATTTTTGGGGCACATCAGATGGTCGAGTGGCCACTACCACCAAGCCGATAATTTATAATGTAGTTTCTCCAGCGCCTAAAAAAATTGTAAAAACCGTTGATTTACCAGTGGGCCAAACCAAATGCACGGAGAGTGCTCATGCTGGAGCTGATGCTAAATTTGATTATATTGTTCAATATTTAAACAAACCAGAACCAGTTAAAGTTACTTTTTCTAGTCACTATGTGCCATGGCAGGCGGTTTGTCTGGTGGGTGCTACTCAAGAAGAAATTGCCTCCGAAACTGGTGGGGGCACAGCCACTACTACTCCCAGCACAACGCCAAGTCAATAAAAAAACACAACCAGAGGGTTATGTTTTTTTATGTAACCACGATAGATTATTTTCCCAAGCAGCTGTGTCCAAGAAAACCATTTTTTGAAATAATTCAGCCGTAGCCAAATTAGACGAAAAAAATGATTCCCATGCTTGTCGTGGACACAGTTGCCTGAAAAAATATTAAAAGCGCTATAATTAAGGTGCTTTTCTAATTTTTTAAATAGATGAGTCATAATATCATGTTTTTTTATGTTTGTCAAGGTCTTTAAACTTTGGTATAATTGACAGGCATTTCTCCAGTCTTCCTTGACCCCACTTCGTTTTTTTAAAAAAACTACGCGGAGCGAGACGAGGTAGTGAAAGCGCGTCTAGTCATAAGTCAGTCAGGGTGCGGTATGGTGCTTCGGTGTCTTGTTCCTTGACCAAAATAAGAAATTTAGCTAAAATCACGAAACTAATAAAATTATGGGTTTACCTACAAAGAAACTTACAAAAAGTTCAGCGCGTCGCAGAGCGTCGCATTTTGCTTTGAAAAAAGCTAGCACCACCAAGTGTAAAAATTGCGGGGCAATATTATTGCCACACCGCGCTTGCAATAAATGTGGTTACTATAAGGGTGAAAAAAAAGTAGCCACCAAAAGCCAAGTAAACAAAAAATAAGCAATGGCTAATCGTCATTTAGCTCGAACTATTGTTTTACAAGCACTCTTTGAGTGGGACTTTAATAATCACCAAGGAAATATTGGTGACATTTTGAAATTTAATCAAAAAGAATTTGCTCCGGAATTTGATGATCAGGGCTTTGCTTTGAATTTGATCGAAAAAGTAGTGGCTAATCAGAAGTCCATTGATAAGTTGATTGGCAAATTTGCTCCAGAGTGGCCGATAGACCAAATTACTTTGATTGACCGCAATGTTTTGCGCATTGGTATTTGTGAGCTGAAGCTGGATCATGACATACCACCAAAAGTAGCCATCAATGAAGCCATAGAGCTAGCCAAAGCTTTTGGCGGTGATGCTAGTGGCAAGTTTGTTAATGGCGTTCTGGGTAGCATCTACAAAGAGATGATTAGTAAGGGTGAAAAACAGACCTTAGTCAGTCAGGGTATCAAAGAGGTGTCAGCCGGCGGAGTGATTTATCGCCAAGAAGAAGATGGTTATTATTTCGTGTTGTTGCTTGATGCCTATAACAAATGGACTTTTCCAAAAGGTGGCATCAAAGAAGGCGAAAGTTTGGAACAAGCCGTAGCTCGCGAATTGTCAGAAGAAACCGGCTTGAAAAATCTAATAGTCAAAGATTATTTGGGTGAGACCCAAGTCAAAGTACACAAGCCAGAAGTGAAGCCCTACCGCAAGTTAATAAAATATTTTTTGGTTGAAACCAAAGACAAAGAAATCATAGTGCCAAAAGTTTCTGAATTGCTAGATGTAAAATGGTACCCCAAGCACGAGGTTTTGGATGTTTTGGGTTATGATAATGCCAAGGATATTTTTAACATGGCTTGGCAAAAGTTAAATTTGGAATAGTATGCAGAAAAATATTTCTTTATTGGAAGATAAACTAGAAGTAAAATTTAAAAATACAGATATTTTGAAAAATGCTTTGGTGCATCGTTCTTATTTGAACGAGCACAAAGATTTTCCCATTGAGCAAAATGAACGCTTGGAGTTTTTGGGTGACGCCGTTTTAGAATTGTCAGTGACGGATTATTTGTATCATAATTATCAAGAGAACGAGGGGACTCTAACCAACTGGCGCTCGGCCTTAGTCAATGCCACACACTTAGGTATGATTGCTGAAAAACTAGGTATTTATGGTTTTTTGTATTTGAGTAAGGGCGAGTCCCAAGACACCAACAAAAAAGCCCGCGCTTATATTTTGGCCAATGCTATGGAGGCCTTGTTGGGGGCTATTTATCTTGATCAAGGATTTCGCGTAGTTGATAAGTTTATTAAAAAAAATATACTAGTGACTTTGCCAGATATTATTGCTTCCCAAACATATATTGATGCCAAAAGTCGCTTTCAAGAAAAAGCCCAAGAAATAAAAAATGTCACACCGCGTTATCGGGTGTTGTCAGAGTCAGGACCGGATCATAATAAAAAATTTATTATTGGCGTATACTTAGACAAAGAATTGGTGGCTGATGGAGAGGGCTATAGCAAACAAGAAGCCCAAACCGCGGCCGCTACTAAGGCCTTGAAAATAAAGGGATGGTAAATCCCTTTTTTGTTTTGAGTAACAAATAATACAAATACATAGTATGTGGTGGATGTCTTTATTTTGACCCCGCAAAAGTTTTGCTAAAACAAAAGCTTAGCGGGGCGAGATGTGGTGTTGAATCGTCAGTATAGACAATGAATAATATAAATATTTAATAGGCGGTGGGTATCTTTATTTTGACAAAAAAATTAAGGCATAATATAATTATTGTGTTCGCTCATGCCACTTTTGTGGGGTCGTCGCGAGCAAAGAGGAAAGGCCTTCATCGCTGTGGCCACATGGTCTAGATCGAGATCGATGTCTTGGAACCCAGTGGCGTCCAAACCCAAAGTCGTGGTTGCTCCCGTAGAGGCAAGATGTTCTGGCAGTGTTTGAAACTGCTAAACCCACAGCGATGCCTCTTCGATTGATGCGACGACCCACCCCCTCAACCCTCCCAAAGCTACGGCTGCGGGAGGGTTAATTTTTTTGTTAAATCATTTGTTAATTTGGCTATATTGACATTTTCTCAACTATTTGCTAATATCGACACCACTATTGTTTGTTTGGGTTTCGGGCGCCACAGAGCTAACGAGCGGAACTCGTTGACATTGACGCGAGCTTTCTCCAGATGTAGTCCGCGGACTCTGTGTCTGGAGCTCTGGCCCATGATAGGGTCAGCGACCACTCATGGCTGTGGCGCCCGTTCATTCTTTGCCCCCGTCTCATCACAAGACGCAACAGCTTGTCGACGGGGGTTTTATATTTATCAAAAGCATAAATTATGTTAAAATAATAACGCTAACAGTTGTTATTTTTTTATTTATCCCCCTTTTCCGTCAGCTGGCCGATTCGGGGGATGAAATTAATAATTTATAAACTTCGCGCTATTGCGCGAAGAAGAGAAGATATTTCATGTATTTGGAAAAACTAGAAATTCAGGGTTTCAAATCTTTTGCCAACAGCACAGAGCTTTTTTTTAATCGGGAATTGACGGCTATAGTCGGGCCCAATGGCTCTGGTAAATCAAATATTGCCGATGCTGTCCGTTGGGTCTTGGGTGAGCAAAGTTCCAAAACTTTGCGTGGCAAAAAATCAGAAGATGTAATTTTTGCTGGCTCTGATAAAAAGGGGCGTCTGGGTTTTGCGCAAGTTAGCTTGTATCTTAACAATCAGGATCATCTGGCGGACATAGATTTTGAGCAAATTATTATTACTCGTAAAATTGATCGCAATGGTGAGAGCGAGTATTTGATCAACAACAGCCGAGTGCGTCTGATGGATGTGCAATTACTTTTGGCCAAGGCCAATTTTGGTCAGAAGACCTATAGCGTTATTGGCCAAGGCATGATTGATTCCATCCTGACCGCATCATCAGCTGAGCGCAAAGAATTTTTTGATGAAGCTACTGGCGTCCGTCAATTTCAGATAAAAAAAGATCAGTCCATTAACAAACTGGAAGGCGCCAAAAATAATCTAAGTCAGACCAGTCAGATTTTGAATGAATTGGAACCACACTTGCGTAGCTTGACTCGGCAAGTAAAAAGGTTGGAAAAAAGAGAACAATTGATTCGTGATTTGAATAATTTACAAACTGATTATTATAGTTTTTTAAGCAATCAGTTGAATAGCGAATTGTCTAGTTATAAAGGTCAGTATCAGCAATCAGTCAAAGAAGTTTCAAATTTGAATCAAAAATTGGTTGACTTACAAACTAGTTTGGAAAAAGAAGAAAAAGGACGCAGTCGCCAAGATAATTTTGATCATCTACAAAATCGCCTGAGCCAAGCGCAAGATGAGCTAAATAGTTCGCTCAAAGAAAAAGCCATTATTGAGGGGCGGATGGATGTGCAATTGATTTCTACTGGTCAAGTGGATATAGTCTGGCTGAAAAAAAGACTAGACATATTGGCCAATGAGGTAAACTTGCAAAATTTGCACCTAGAGGAGAAACGGCACCACCAAAAACAAACTCAAGAGCAGGTTTTGGATTTGGAAAAAAAACAAAAAATTATTTTGGCTGATTTTAAAAAATTAGAAGATGAGGTCAAGAACAACAACAACGAATGGTCAGCTGAAAAAATAAGTCACAAAGTGACGGCGTTATTGGATAAACAGCAAGATTTTGAAAGGGCTTTGGAAAACATCGATGCTCTAGACAAATTGGATTCATTGAAAAAATTGTGTCAGCAAATAACGGCCAGTTTGTGGGAAGTAAAAAATTATTTTTCTCGATCAGCCAAAAACACCAATCAAGATTGGACGGGAAAATTCAACCAATTACTACTGACCAAGGATAATATAGTGGCTGAAGTCAATGAAGCCAAGACCAGATTGGCCATGGCCGATCAAGAAATTGTTTTAATCAATCAACAGTTAAACAAAGACAAACAAGAGTTGATAAAGCTAGAAAATGAGCGTAAAAATCTGGCTGAAAATAAGCAAGACAACAAGGGCTTGAAAGATCAGCTAGAAATTCTGCTAGCCAAAATTGATTCGCAGAATAAAAAAATTGCCAGCATTGAAAAAGAAGTGCGCGCCTTCAATGAGCAAGAGGAAAAAAAGAAAAGTAGCTTAGTGCAGTCCCAAAAAGATTTTCGTGAAATACAGCAGGAATTTAATGTTAAAAATGGTAAGTTAAATGAAATTAAAGTTATTTTGGCTCGTCTGGAGACCAAGCAAGAGGATTTGAATCGAGAAATTGGCGAAGAAATGGCCGATTTTAAAGCCAAGAAAGTGGGTCAGGTTGATATTGAGGCCAGCCGAGTTCAAATCGCCAGTTTAAAAAATCAATTACAAATAATTGGTGGCATTGATCCTAGTATTGTGGAAGAATACAAGCAAATCAATGAACGCTATCAATTTTTGAAAACACAAAGTGATGATCTGAATGAAGCCATAACGCACTTAGAAAAAATAATCAAAGATCTAGATGAGTCAATATCCAAACAATTTGATCAGGCCTTTCGCAATATCAATAAATTATTTGATTCTTATTTCAAAAAGTTGTTTGCTGGTGGAAAAGCTGAATTAATTTTGGATATTAAAGAGAATATTATCAGCAATGGTGAGGAAGCCGAGAGTATTGATGAGGAGCCACAAGAAAAGAAAACTCAAAAACAATACGGTATCGAGATCAAGGCCACGCCTCCAGGCAAAAGATTGTCGAGTATCAATATGCTGTCTGGCGGAGAAAAAGCATTGACCTCTATTGCTTTGATTTGTGCTATCATTGCCAACAATCCTTCGCCGTTTGTGTTTTTGGATGAAGTTGATGCTGCTTTGGACGAGGCCAATTCAATTCGTTTTAGTCAGATACTGCAAGAAATTTCCAATAAAACTCAATTTATTGCTATCACGCACAATCGAGCTACTATGCATCATGCCAAAATTATTTATGGTGTGACCATGGGCGATGATGGTGTTTCAAAACTGCTTTCCATGAGCTTTGATCAGGCCGATGAAATAGCCGCTAAATAAAAAATATTGAGTTAGACCTCGAAGGTTGTTCTCAACCTTCGAGGTTGGTTTGTTTATTCTCCGTAGACACCCCTTAAGAGATCCAAGTCCTTGCCGGTGTTTTTTAAATATTGCAAATTAATATCGCGGATAGCTTCGCAAGCCCTTTGCTGATCATAAAGTCCGGCTTCTTTGAGCATGCTAATATAAGTTTCAAAATCTTTGATAAAACAATGTCCGCCAGCGCCTCGGCCGTTTTGGCCCACAACATCGACGCGTCCGGAATGCACAACATCAAGATGGGTGGATCCGATGCGCGGATCATGAGCCAAGGCATTTTTTATTATTTCATGATTTAAGCCGTGTTTTTGTTCCAAGTCATAAAGCGTGTTCATAAAAACAACCTTGAAATAAAACCAGCAGTTGTTGGCATACTTGATCATCTCCGCGTGCTCGGCCGAGCAAATCAATTCAAAGGGAGCTTTTGGCAGGGAATCAATCACGCCTTTGGCTTTATTTTTTAGTTCCTGATTATTTATGTCAGTGATGCCAACAATATTCCTGTCAGGATGTTGGGCATCTTCCAGAGCAGTTTTTTCTGTCAAAAATTCAGGACTATGCATGATTACAATATCTGGGTACAAATCTTTCATTTTTTTGCAGGTGCCGACTTTGATAGTGGACTTGATGATGGCAATTTTCCCAGAGCCGACTAATTTCAAAACTTCTTGCACAACGCTATCATCGAAACCTTTTGGCGTGGTGGGAGTGGGTACGGCAATAAAAACAAAATCACAAGTGGCAATCAAATCTTTGTTTTGCGGGAATTGTCTGCGATCATAGCGAATGACTTCATAACCGCGCGCTTCATAATCATCAGCATAGCTTTTGCCGATAAAACCTTGCCCAATAAATCCAATTTTTTCTTTTTTTATCATAAAGTTGTTTTTGCTGTTGGATATTATACAAAAAGCTAAAAGATTAGTCCAGGAGTTTGGGTGGGTGGCAACATTGACAAACTTTATCAAATATAGTAATATTTTGGCACCTTTTAATAATTAATTTCTAAAAAAGGATGTTAGCGATAAGAATGGCTAGAGTCGGTCGTAAAAAGCAAGTTGCCTACAGAATAGTTGTTTCTGAAAAGAAACGTGATATGTATGGTGACCACCTAGAAATTGTTGGTAACTACAACCCCCACACTAAAGTGGCAGTACTTAAGGTTGAGCGCATCAAGTATTGGTTGTCTAAAGGTGCCGTAGTTTCAGCATCTTTACATAATTTGTTGATCAAGGAGGGAGTAATCACTGGTAAAAAAGCCAAGGCCGTGAGCTTGTCCAATGCTCGTCGTGAAAAAATTGCCGCCAAGAATAAACCAGTGGAAACTGCCGTTAAGCACGAAGAAAAAAAAGAAGAAGTTGTTGAAGAGGCCGTTTAAGGGTTGGTTTGACCGTTTTTTAAAATTATATTATAATGCTTTAAGTTATTCTTGACCTTTGTAAGAATAATGCTAAGAAGTTATTAAAGAAAAAATATGAATGACAAAGAATTTTTGGAGATGATTGTAAAAGCTCTAGTTGAGAAGCCGGAAGACGTAGTTGTCGAAAGGACCATCGACGAGAGAGGTGTACTTTTGACCCTAAAGGTCAACCCAGCTGAGATGGGTAAGATTATCGGCAAGCAAGGTCAGACCGCCAGGTCATTGAGAACTTTGTTGCGCATCATGGGCAACAAAAATAATTCTTACGTGAACTTGAAAGTCTACGAACCAGAAAAAGAAGGTAGACCAATGGCTACGCCAATGCCACGTGTGGAAACAAAACACGAAGAAGTCGACGACTTGAAATTATAATTTGTACATAAAAATTAGAAAAACCTCCGTTTGGAGGTTTTTCGTTTGGTGAAAACAAAGGCTGTTTGGTATTTTCCCAAATTTATAGTATCTTTAATAATATTAAGAAAAATATTATGTCCAAATGTTTAGTGACTGGCGGAGCTGGTTTTATCGGGTCAAATCTAGTTGACGCTTTGGTAGCCAAGGGGCACGAAGTAGTGGTGATTGATAATCTTTCTACTGGCAAAAAAGAAAATATCAACCCCCAAGCCAAGTTTCATTTGTTGGATTTGTCAAGATTTGAAGACATTAAACCAATTTTTCAGGGCATTGATTATGTTTTTCATCTGGCGGCTTTTCCCAGAGTCCAGCCATCTATCCAGGATCCGATATTTTCCAATGAAATGAATCTGACTTGCACACTCAATGTTTTAGTGGCCGCTCGGGATGCTAAAGTAAAAAAAGTAATTTACAGCGCTTCATCTTCGGCCTATGGTGACCAAGACAAAATGCCTTTAGTGGAAGATATGCCGGCTCGTCCTTTGAGTCCCTATGGTTTACAAAAATATGTTGGCGAATTGTATTGTCGTTTGTTCACTCAGGTCTATAATCTGCCAACTGTTTGTTTGCGTTATTTTAATGTCTATGGCAAAAGACAAGCCCTGGAAGGCGCCTATTGTCTGGTCATGGGAATTTTTGTGTCGCAGAGATTAAAAAATGAGCCAATGACCATAGTTGGTGATGGTGAAAATCGTCGCGACTATACCAATGTCGCTGATATTGTCCGCGGGAATATGCTAGCCATGGAAAGTGCTACTGTGGGTCAGGGTGAGGTCATAAACTTGGGTCGAGGACACAGCTATAGTATCAACGAGCTGGCCAAGATGATTGGCGGACCAAGTGTAAATATTCCGGCTCGCTTGGAACCCAAAGAAAGTTTGGCTGACAATAGTAAGGCCAAAAAATTATTGGGCTGGGAGCCACAAATCAATTTACCAGAATGGCTAGAGGGCTATAAAAAAGAAATGGGTTTAAAATAATTTTATGAAAAAATTTGACATCCTGACAATTTTCCCAAATATTTTAGACAGCTATTTTGACTCTTCAATTTTGAAAAGAGCGCGCGATAAAAAATTGATTGATATCAGCACGCATGACATCCGTCAAGCTGCCACTAATAAAAGAAAAACAGTTGATGATACTCCTTATGGCGGGGGCCCTGGTATGGTTATAAAAATAGAACCGGTTTATAAAACTTTGAAAAAAATTTATCCAAAATTAAAAAACCGCCCAAAGGGCGGTCGCCCTTTGGGCGGTAAAGTAAAGAATAAGAAAACGCGGGTGATTTTATTGACGCCCCGCGGCGCGACTTTGGATCAAAATAAAGTAAAGCAATTAGCTAAATATGATCGTCTGATTTTGATTGCTGGGCACTATGAAGCCATTGATGCCCGCATTGATAAATTTATAGATGAAAAAATTTCTTTAGGCAATTTTGTGCTGACTGGTGGCGAGCTGGCTGTGGCCTGCGTGGTAGATAGTGTCTCTCGTCTAGTCAAAGGTGTGGTGGGCAAAGAGGAATCAGTGGCTGACGAATCTTTTGGAGTTTATGATAAGAAGGCAAAAAAATTTAATGTTGAATATCCACAATATACAAGGCCAGATAAATTTATGAATTTGAAAGTGCCGAAAGTTTTGCTGTCCGGTAATCATAAATTGATCAAAGAGTGGCGAGAGAAACAAACAAAGTTTAGATAAATGAAAAAAGGGAGCGACGCGGGTCGCTCCCTTTTGTGGTGTGTCAGGCCAGCCCGTCAATCATTCCGCGTTGTGGTAATGAAAAGCCAGCTGTGATGGCCGTCTTGGCGGATTTCGATATTCATGAAATAGCCCATAGTGGCGGCTAGTTGAGCAACTCTTTGGGCTATATACATCATAATAAAGTGGGGCTCGATAGACAAGAGTTGTGGGTAAGTACTGCTGTCAAATCCTATTTTTGCTTCGAGCGTGTTGAATGCAAT
>CALMZN010000019.1 GCA_937870675.1 uncultured bacterium | reverse complement strand
CTTTTGCCATTTTTTTTCAAGGCCGCTAAAATCTCTTCTTAAAGATGAAATTTATCGTCAAGTAAATTATTTTCTTGTCCAAACGCCAATATCAAGCCAAAATAATCCCAGCCGATAATTGCCGTTTTCTTTTGATTATTTTTATTCAAAAAATATAACAAATCAAAACAACCCCGCAAAAACGGGGCTGTTTTGATTTCTATCGGGAATTCTTAATCCAATTGGTAAATTTCAACCGTTAAATAGCCGGTATTATTCGGATAATAGATATCATAAATCTTAAACTGCAATGCGCTTCCTGCGCCGGAATGGGTTATCTGATATTGGTGCAAGTCGTTATACGGCCCCCAAGCCGGAGAAGCGTTATTTATCTGCAAATCAAGCAATGTTGACCCTTGGCTTTCATAATTTGAAACCAAATCGGTCCATTCTATACTTGAATCCGTGCGAAAACTGTATTTGGCGTCAAATTCTATGCTATCTCCCGCGTTTGCCGTACCAATGGCTCGGATTTGATAATCCTTTCCGTTTTCCAAAGGCATACTGGAAACGCCAGTCGCTGAATTTGCCGGAACCTGCAAGGTTTCCACCAGACGCGAGTATCTCGGTTCGTCGCAGTGGCCGGGTCCGACTTGGCCGTTGTTATAATGGTCAAGAAATGTTGCAAGCGCTCGGTAAGATTGCAATGTATCCTTTTTTACCTTGTCTTTGGTTTTAGTTAAGTCAAGCGCTTTTTCAGGGGTATAATCGTTAAAGAATTTTTCCGCATCGACTATGGCGTCATGAACTTCGCTCGTGATAGACGCGCCGTTCAAAATATTGAGCTTAGCCGCAATATACTGGTGCGCTAACTGGTAGTAAACATTACCACCTGTTGGCGGAGTCCATAATACATCATACCAAGTTTGTCCGCTTAAAAAGAAAGTCTTATCTGGTCCATTATCCACTACCAAATCCCACGCATCATCCGGATGCGCGGCTGGGCCATATATTGAATGGGTCTTCCAGTAGCCATAAGTCAAAGTGCAACCCTCTACAGGGACATTGACTGTTATGTTATAAGAAGCGCTACTAGTTGCTTGTGTATCATTAGAAACAAAAGAAGCGGTATTTTCTACAGGGTATGTTCCGGGATCGTAATAAACAATATCTCTGCTGTAAGTGAGGGTTTTTAGCGCATCGCTAGCGCAAACCTTAACATCTTGCGGTCCGCCTTCATAAGTATCATCTACGGTAATGCATTCATCAACTTCAATTGTCGGTTCGGAAAAAATCACATCGGCAGTGTCTGAAAATTCTGAAGTTGTCTGGTCATTATTTAAAACTGTGACAGTCGCGGTATTGACGCGATCAGTGCCATCTAGCAAGCTGGCTGAATAGACGCAATCTAAAGGATTTCCCGCTGCCAGAGTATAAGGAAAACTAACTCCATTACCGCAGTCTACCTCAACACTTTCAGCGCTGTTAGATATAACATCGCTTATATCCGTAATATAGGCATCAACTGTTCCATCGTTTCTTATGCTAATAATACCTATAACGGCAAAATCGCTATCATCATAACTAGTAGCATCAACACTTACAGAATAGTTGACAGGTAAGATTTCTCCGGTCGCAAGAGTTATCTCCGAGACATCGGCCGTTTTATTAATTTTCCAATCATAAGTTCTGGTAAATGAGGTGGCAACGGTCTTGGAAACAACCAATTCCGCGTTTACTTCTTCGCATTCGCCGATATAGCCGGCTGATATTGCCTCAACCGCGTTCAAATCATAGCCGTCGCCGGTGGGAATATTGGCAAATAAATCTGGATCAGTCGTGTCTACAATTTTCACATATTTTGCCCAGTCCAAATTGACATCAGCTAAATCAAAGACCGAAGTGGTATGGATTAGATCTAAATTGGTATTATCAGCTACTCCGAGAGGAACCCAATTAGGATCATCCCAGGAAAGTAATTCCTGACTTACATAAACATCGGCTTTTTCAAGAGGATAAGGACTACCCCAAGTATCTTCGGTAATCTTCAGATCATCAACGCCCGAGCCGTCAACGATAATGTCGTCAAAGCCGACGATAATCCAGCCACCGAAACCCAAGCTGAAAAAGCTTGATTCAAGGGCCGCGGCTTCATATACTAGACCTTGTTCTGGTATTGAACGGGCAGCCACTACTGGTGTGCCATCTTTTCTTAAACCCTGGTCATAATCAATTACTTCTGAAGCATAGACAGATTCGCCCGGTTCATAGCAAATAGGTAATTCTTTCAAAGTCAAAGTAACGCTGTCCAAAAACATCCCCAATGAATCAGGGTTGCCGTCTTCAAAAAAAGCGATTTCCGTGCTGTTTGAGTCGGCTACTACTTCAATTGGTCCGACCGTATTCCAAGCAGTCGTGCTACCGCCAGTACCGGCATGCGCGCCCACTTCCGATCCGTTCCACCAGACCTTCATTGAACAATTGACACTTGGCCTCAATCGCCAAGCGTAGGACAATTCATAAGTCGCTCCGGGAATAGTGGAAATTGTTTGATAAACTTTAATATTGGCCGGCTCGTTGCTGGTGCTATCGCTGGGGCCGTACCAATCCGAATCCAATTCAGCGTATTGTTCGCCGACAACATCATTGTCGGTGCCAAGCACATTTCTGTGCAATTCCAAATTGGCAATTTGTGGCCGAGTATCGCCACCGTATTCGGAAAGTTGGCCCGGCATCCAGTCCACTGTCCAGCCCAAACCTGTTGTGCCGCTTGGATAAATATCCCATTTTGCTGAATTTATCACTATTGGCGTTTCAAAATCGCCATTACTGACCAAATTAGTGGCGGCGGTTGCTGAATTGATTACTGGATTTGATGAAATACCAGCAAAAACTAAGGCAAACATCGCCATGATTGTTAAAATTCTATTCATATTTTTAAAAGTTAATAATTAGCATAACTAACTCCTTTTATTCGACCTTTAAGAACCCCCCTATATTATATATAAATAAATGCTTAAATCTTATTAAAACAACAGTAAAATTGCTTGATATCAGCATAAAATGCTCACAAAATCATCTTAATCAAATTGCCTATTATTGTCAATAAAAAAATGGCTAAACCAGCACTAGGGGAAACGCCATAATTAAAAGAAATTTTTCCTACTTTTTGATGAGTGGCTATTGAAGTCGCCCATCAAAAAAATTCTAAAACTGATGTTTGTAGTATTGTGGAGCAGGTGACGGGACTCGAACCCGCGATCTCTTGCTTGGGAAGCAAGCATTCTACCAGCTGAACTACACCTGCAATTAAATAAATTAACGAGAAGCTATGCTCGCCAATTAATGACTAGCGGTCACTATTTTTTTACCAGAATGCGCCGCTATATCAAAATCATATTTTTTATAAAATATCCTTTTACCAATTTCCACAAAGACAAAATACACCAACACGATCAAGGCAATAGCCATGACCATGGCTAAGGGCGGTCTTCCAAATTGAAAATACCTGCCCACTGCGGTAAATGGTATTATCCAGCCCAGAGCCACGCAAGTCAAGGTGCTAAACAATAAATATTTGCTTGGCCGGCTCTGAATAAACGGCAATTTCTTGGTCCTAATAAAATGAATAACTAAGGTTTGGGTGGCTAAGGATTCCATAAACCAACCGGCCTGAAATACGGCTTGGCTAGCGTGAAAAACACTATACAAAACATAAAAAGTAGTAAAGTCAAAAATTGAACTAATAGGTCCAATCCACAACATAAAGCGCTTGATAAACTGCATGTTCCAACGACGCGGTTTCTGCAACCAATCCTGATCAACATTGTCAGTCGGTATGGTCACCTGCGAAAAATCATAAATAAAATTATTCAACAAAATCTGAATTGGCAACATCGGCAAAAACGGCACAAAAAATACCACTAAGCTCATACTAAACATATTACCAAAATTGGAGCTCAAGCCCATCATGATATATTTCATGGTATTGCCAAAGGCCTTACGGCCTTCCAGCAAGCCGTCTTTCAAAATTTCCAAATTTTTGTGCGTCAAAACAATGTCAGCTGACTCTTTGGCCACATCTACTGCGTTGTTGACGGAAATACCAACATCAGCGGCTTTGAGCGATGGCGCGTCATTGATACCATCACCCAAATAGCCAACCACGTGGCCATTGGCTCGCAAGGCAGTGATTACTCTGTTTTTTTGTTCTGGAGAAAATCTGGCAAAAATAGTTGTTTTTTCTACTATGGCTCCTAAAGCATCATCATTCAAATGTTCCATTTCACTACCCATGATAGTGCCATGCACAGTCAGACCGACTTCACGGCAAATTTTGCTGGCCACCAATTCATTGTCCCCAGTGATAACTTTGACGCGTACCCCCACATTACGCAATTCTTCCAAGACCTGTTTCAAGCCACGGCGTGGCGGATCAAGAAAAGCCACAAAACCGCAGAGCTCCAAATCATTCTCATCTTGCTTGCTGTATGACTTTTTTTTATTATCAAATTTTTTGATAGCCACGGCCAAGACACGATAGCCATCTTTACTTAAATTTTCATAATATTCTTTGGCCTTCTTTTGCCAAACTTTGCCAAAATGCACGGCTTTTTTCCCTTGCTTTAATGTCTGACATTTTTTAAAAATTTCTTCCGGCGCACCTTTGGTGATTAGCAACCTGTCCCCCTCCCCATCAACCACCACACTCATCAGGCGCCTGTTAAAATCAAAAGGTATTTCATCAATTTTTTTGTAATGAGTAATTGCTATTTTTTTGAAATTAACAATAGCTTCGTCCAGTGGATTTTTGACTCCGGTTTGAAAATAGCCGTTGAGATAAGTATATTTCAAAACTTGCTCGTCATTTTCGCCAGCCAAATTTGTGTAAGTCACTAGAACAATTTTGTCCTCAGTCAAAGTGCCTGTCTTGTCAGTGCAGAGAATATCCATACTACCAAAATTTGGAATAGCCGTTAATTTTTTAACGATTACTCCTTTTTTGGACATTTTCAAGGAGCCACGAGCCATAGTGATAGACATGATCATGGGCAACAACTCTGGTGTCACACCCACCGCTACGGCAATAGCAAACATAAATGACTCCAAGATGTGGCGATTGATTAGAGAGTTAAATAAAAAAATAAAGAGCACCAAAAAAATGATCACCTTCATTATGAAGTAGCCAAATTTTGTGACTCCAATTTCAAATTCACTCTTCTCTTCTTTTTTGGCTAATTTGTCAGCTATCTGCCCAAATTCGGTTTGGTTGCCAATTTTGACTACCACGGCTGTGGCCGAACCGCTCACTACGCTAGTGCCCGCAAAAATTATGTTGCTCAAGTCCACCAAAGCCAATTCCTGACCACGCAAAATATTTTTATCTTTGCTGTTGGGGTAGGACTCTCCGGTCAAAGACGACTGATTGACATAAAGATCTTTGGAGTCAATAATGCGCGCGTCAGCTGGCACCAAATTTCCGGCGCTGACACAAACAATATCGCCAATACATATTTGAGAGGCCTTGACTTCTTTTTTCTGACCATCACGAATGACCGTGACCATGGTGCGCACTTTTTCTTTCAAGCGCTTGGCCGCTTGTCCGGCATTTCGCTCCTCAAAAAAATCCAAAATCACGCTCAGCAGTATCATGACAGCCACAATAACGGCATTTTTTATTTCACCCAAATAAGCCGAGATGGCTGACACTATCAGTAAAATAATTATCAGCGGACTTTTGAAATATGAAAGAAACTCCAAAACAACATTGCGCTCTTTCCTTTCTTCAATGGTGTTGTAGCCATAAGCGGCATGGCGTTTCAGAGTTGTGCTTTCTGCTAATCCCTTTTCACTGCTGTCTAGCAATGACAAAACTTCCAGCGCCTCAAGCGTGGCAAAGTATTCTAGTTTTTTGTCCAAGACATCTTTCATAGTTGGCTTAATTCTAGCATATTCACCCTGTTAAATAAACAAAAAAACTGCCTAAACAGTCTATAATTTGCTGGTCGTCCCGCTGGGACTTGCCACCGCCTACGGCGGGGTCCCAGCCCAAAGCGGGAAACCATCGACCCCGACTTTATCCTCCTGCGCCTCGCTACTCTCGGCTACGGAGGACAGGTAAGAGTCGTGTTATATGTATCCGCCGCTGGTGGGCATAGATGGACTTGAACCATCGACCCCGACTTTACCTGCCCGCCGAACTAAGCACCGCGGATTATATAATCTAAAAAAGTATGGTGGGTATACCTGGACTTGAACCAGGGACCCCGACTTTATAAGAGTCGTGCTCTAACCGACTGAGCTATATACCCATACAAAAATATAAAATTAAAGTTCGGTGGTTCGGCTTAGGCAGGCGGGTAAGAGTCGTGCTCCCTGCCTGCCGGCAGGCAGGTAACCGACTGAGCTATATGCCCCCCAGCGACAGACAATATTAAAAAATTTAAAAATACTCTTGATGCAGATATTATAATTAAAGTTTAGTGTTTTGTGAAGCGCCTTAATTATGCCCCAAAAATTTTATGGCCTCCGATATTCTAGTGGCCAAAAGTTCTTTGGATTTTTCCAAATTATGATCAATGGTTAATTTGACCAAATTCTTGCTACCTTGGGGACTCAAATCCCTAACCAAATCAAGAGCATTTATATTTTCCGTAGAATAAATCCAGGCCTCAGTTTTTTCCAACTCTACTTGATAAAATATTATGGCTACTTGTGTCTCTGGCGTGGACAAAATAAGATCTTTGACTAATCCCTGAAAATCTTGAGGCAGAGTATCCATGTCACCATGCTCTAAATAGGAAAATATTATTCTCCCCCGTTGTTTCAAGCGAGATAAGATGCGACCCCAATTTTTCAGCGTCGCAATATCCTTGGTGCGATAAAGCTCTTCAATTATTTTTTGTCGAGCCGCTCCTTTGATTATCAGCTGGCTAGCGATCTCCAAAAGCGCTGGTGTCACCAAGGGCGATTGAAAACTATTGGTAGCGCTAATAATGCCCGCCAAAAGACAGGTGGCCAGGTCTTTGCTTATATTGTCCTGAAAAAAATAATAACTTATTTCCGCAAGCGAAGAAGAGCTGAGTTCTACCACATTCAATTGACCAAAATTTTCATTCAAGATAGAGCGGTCAATATTGATGATGTCGGTATTATTAAAAAAATCTCGATGTTCAAAAAAAGTGCTACCCAAGGACTCAAGCCCACTCGCTCCCAAAGTAATGATCAAGTCATAAACTAAATCGCCTTTTTCGGTCTTGACATTGCGACTTTCGAAATTGCCGTTCTCTGGCAAAATATTTATTCGCAATTCATCACCAATCAAATCATAACTAAGTTGTTTTACTTTCACCTTGCTTACATCCAAAATTATTTGGAACTTATTGGCCTCATCTAAATTATTTTTTATGGCCAATGTGCTAGGCAAAAAATCCCAAAGCTGATATTTGCCAGTCAAACAAATATCGGCCTGTTTATTTTGTTCGCGCAAAAAAATCTGCCAAGCGCAAGCAGTGGCTACAATATCAATAGAGGGATCTTGTTGCCCAGTAATCAAAATATTATTAGCTTTTGACAACAAATTATTTAATTCTTTAACGGGAATTTCCATTTTTATCTTGTTTTTAACTACTAAATTTATATCAATTTGGAACAAATGTCAATATTTACAAGATATATTTGGCAAAATATGTAAAGTTAGACCTACTATTTTCCTTGACTTTTTCTTTAAAATATAGTAAATTATGGGCTAATATAACAAAAAATGAACACTAGTGTCCTAGCTAGACAATTGAAAGTAACTACCAGCGAACTCCTAGAAAAACTACCGGAGTTGGGTTTTGATATTGGTGGCAAGGCGCTAAAAATCAATGATCATCTTGTGCCAAAAATAATTGAGGCCTGGAAAAAAGACGAAAAGAAAAGAGCTTTCAAGGAAAGCCAGTCACAAATTACTGAAATCCGCGCCAAAGACAAAACCGCTCCTGTTGAACAAAAAGAAATTACCGTTGGCGACACTATTGTAGTCAAAGATCTGGCGGAAATTATGAGGATTCCTATCGCTCGTCTGATGGGCGAACTAATGAAAAATGGCATCATGGTCTCGCTGAACGAAAAAGTTGATTTTGACACAGCTACCATCATTGCTGAAGATCTTGGCTTCAAAGTGAACAAGAGTGAGCAAACAGTCGTGGAAGAAACTAGTCACAAAGAAAAATTAACTCAGCTTTTATCAACTCGCGCTGTCGGCGACACCAAGGCGCCAGTGGTAGTAGTCATGGGTCATGTTGACCATGGCAAAACAAAATTACTGGACGCTATTCGTTCCACTAATGTGGTTGACCAAGAAGCTGGTGGTATCACCCAGCACATCGGCGCTTACCAAGTAGAGACCCACGGCCGACACATTACTTTTTTGGATACTCCCGGACACGAGGCCTTCAAAGCCATGCGCTCTCGTGGCGGACAAGTGGCTGATATTGCTATTTTGGTAGTGGCCGCTGATGATGGCCTGCAACCACAGACCTTGGAAAGCATTGCAGTCATTCAAAAAGAAAATTTGCCCTTTGTTATTGCTATCAACAAAGTTGACAAGCCAGGTGCTGATATTGACCGGTTAAAACAGCAATTAGTAGAAATAAATCTGATGCCTGAGGACTGGGGTGGCAAAGTGATTTGCCAACCAATTTCCGCTTTGAAAAAAGAAGGCATTTCTGAATTGCTAGACATGATATTGCTGGTGGCTGACATGGAAAATCTCAAGGCCGATGTCGCAGGATCTGCAGTTGGCACTATTATTGAGTCCCACCTAGACCCCGGCGAAGGCCCAGTAGCCACGGTCTTGGTGCAAGCCGGCACTTTGCAAGTTGGCGACATGATTATTGTCGGTCAGGTGCCAGGAAAAATAAAAATGCTCAAAAACTGGAAAGGCCAAAATCAAACTTCGGCTGGCCCAGCTACGCCTGTAAAAATATTGGGCTTAAAGCAATTACCACAAATTGGCGAAATTTTGGAAGTAATCACTGATAAAAAGGACTACAAAAACAAACTCAAAAATATTGACAATAATTTCAGGCCTGCAAGCATCAACAACAGCAGTAATAGCAATAGCAACAAAGAAGAGGGTGATGAAAACGCCACTACCTTGCGCTTGATCATCAAATCCGATGTTTTGGGCTCGGCTGAAGCCATTGAGGAGTCCCTAAAAAAAATCGCTGTCTCGGGCGCTAGAATTCAGGTCATCAAAAAGGGTTTGGGTCTTTTCAATGAAACTGATGTGCTCAATGCCGCCACCCAACAAAGCATATTGCTTGGCTTTCATATCAAAGAAAACAAAAATATTATCAATCTGGCTCAAGAAAAAGGTGTCACTGTCCTCTATTTTGATATTATCTATAAACTACTGGAAGACATTGAAAAACGCTTGATAAATATCAAAGCCAAAAAAACTATTCATAAAATAATTGGCAAGATGCAGGTCTTGGCCATCTTCAAGTCACAAAAAAATAGCATGATTGTTGGTGGCAAAATTATTGACGGCTTGATCACCAAAAAATGCGGTGTCAAAGTAATGAAAAACGGCGAGATGGAAGCCATTGGCAAAATAATCAGTTTGCAGTCAGCCAAACAAGAAATGAATGAAGTGGTGGCTGGCAATGAAGCTGGCCTTGAATACCAAGGCGACCCCATAATCGCTGTTGGCGATACTTTGGAATTTTTTGAAGAAACTTATGAGTAAACGCCCAGCCCAAGTAGGAGAATATTTGCGCCAAGAAATTAATAACATAATTTTGCGGGACTTTGAGCCACCTCTGGGCACGCTGATCTCTGTCACGGAAGTCACTATTTCACCTGATCTCAAAAATGCTACAGCTTATGTCAGTGTCATCCCCCAAAATCATTTGGGCTCAGGACTGACGGCCATCAAAAAATTTGCTGGCCATATTCAAAAAGAAATCGGTCGCAACTTGACCATGCGAGGAACACCTCATTTGAATTTTGAACTTGATGAGCGTGATATAAAATACGGACGCATTGATGAGGCGTTGAAATCGAGCTCAACTCGATAAAAAAACACTCGAGGAAACTTGAGTGTTTTTTGGTTTGAAATAAACTTATTTTTTAAGCTAATATTAGGTATAATATACATATTGTGTTAAGTGTTGACAATCATATTAACATATGTTAATATTATTATAGATATTAACAAAAAATATGGAAACCCCTATAACAATTAAAAAATATTACACCACACAAGAATTCGCTGATTTGTTGGGAGTCAGCAGAATAACTATTTTTAATAGAATAAAAAAAGGTCAAATTAAAGCAAAAAAAATTGGCCGTAATTATATTATTCCTTATGAGAATATAGAAAGTTATTTTTTGGGAGAGTTGTCAGATAAAATCAAAAAAGAAATAGATACGGCTGTTGTAAGGGTTATTAATGATTATGGTAGTGTTTTGCAAAAATTAGGTAAAGAATAATTTATGTCAAAACAAATTAGAAATATTAATATTCAGATTATACAAAATGTAGCCCACAGTTTGGCTAGAAATACATTAAGATGGGATCAACCAATCCCGCCATTTGAAACACGGACGCCAAATATTTTAGAAAGTTGCGTGGCAATGCCATTCCTAAAATACGATGGAAAAATTCTTTACAAGGGTCTCATTGGAAAAGCGGCTGTTCTTTTTTATTTGTTGATAAAAAATCACCCATTTCAAAATGGTAATAAAAGAGTAGCCATGACTACTTTATTAGTTTTTTTATATTTGAATGAAAAATGGATATTTGCTGATGACACAGAATTGTATAATTTTGCAGTTTGGGTAGCGCAAAGTCCACCAGAGGCAAAAGATGAGGTTATTATATATATTGAAAAATTTGTGAGGAAAAGAATGTTGCCACTAAAGAACGTCGTTAATAAAGTTAATGAAATTAAACATGCCAAATAATTCATTATATTTGAAAATCAATTTATAACCAACATTTACATAAAACTCCATCAGAAACCACTTCACTAAGAGGTGGTTTTTATAGCATTGACTCCATAGCAAACTTCCGCTATAATATTTTGTTATGTTAAACCACCAACACTTAAGCCAAGCCATACTGCAGGAAATCAAGCAGGCCGAAAATATATTGATCATCTCCCACCAGCGTCCGGATGGGGATACTTTGGGTTCCAATTTAGCTTTGCGTAAATATTTATCAACTTTTGGTAAAAACGTCCACTCTTTTTGTGACAGCTTGCTACCTGATTATCTGACTTTTTTACCGGACAGCCATCTTGTCAAACAAGACCATTTATTATTCACCAAAAAGTTTGACCTAGTAATCATTGTGGACTGCGCCACCTTGGAGCTGACTGGTGCTCAGCATCTTTTGACCGCATTGCCACAGCCCTATCGACTGATAAACATTGACCACCACAACTCCAACCCCAAATACGCTGACATCAACCTAGTGCTCTCTGAGGCCTGCTCCACAGCCGAGATAATCTACCGCCTATTTGCTGACTGGGAAGTGCTTTTGGATCAAGACATGGCTACCAATCTGGCCTGTGGCCTGATCACTGATACTGGTGGTTTCAAAAACCCAGCCACTAGCTACCAGTCGCTAAATATTGCCGCTAACTTATTAAACCAAGGCGCCAATCTACACCAATTATTAAAAATAAGCAACCGCAGTAAAAACATAGACAACCTGATTCTCTGGGGTCGAGCTTTGGAGCGCTTGGAAAAAATTGAAAAAAATAATATAGTTTTTACTTTCCTGACGCAAAATGATTTTCTAGAAACAAATACTGACGAATCAGCCATTGAAGGCATTGCTAATTTTTTGCATATACTAAAAGAAGGCAAAATAATTTTGGTTTTAGTAGAAACCAACGATAATATGATAAAGGGCTCACTGCGCACTACTTCGGAAATAGATGTTTCTGAAATTGCTAAAATGTTTGGCGGTGGCGGACACAAAAAAGCGGCCGGCTTCTCCTTGCCAGGCAAATTAGATTATGTTAAAAATAGAATAAGGGTTATTTAATTTACTTTTTCGCCCTGTGGGCGATCAGCCTCTGGCTGAAACTTTAAACTTTTAATTTTAAACTTTAAACTTTTAACTTTAAACTTTTAACTATATTATATGCTTATACCTACAGTAATAGAAAAAAGCCAAGGTGGCGAAAGAGCTTATGACATCTACTCTCGCCTACTCAAAGACCGAATAATTTTTTTGGGTGACGCGATTGATGACCACATCGCCAATTTAGTCATTGCCCAACTGCTTTTTTTGGATGCCCAAGACAATAATCGACCCATCAAAATGTATATCAACTCACCAGGTGGCTCAGTGACCGATGGCTTGGCCATATATGACACTATGCAACACGTCAAAAGCTCGGTCTCCACTATTGCCGTCGGCTTAGCGGCTTCTATGGGCGCCTTGTTGCTATCGGCTGGCACCAAGGGGCAGAGATTTGCTTTGCCCAACGCTGAAATTCTCTTGCATCAGGTCATGGGCGGCGCCCAAGGCCAAGCATCGGACATCAAAATAAAAGCCGAGCAGATTTTGAAGCTCAAAGATCGCCTCAATCAGATACTGCACAAGCATACTGGACAGCCCTTGAAAAAAATAGAAGTTGACACTGATCGCGACTACTACATGAATCCCGAAGAAGCCAAAACCTATGGTTTGATTGATAAAATCATAAAATAATTTATCCACAACAAAAAAGATTATTCACTTTTGAAAAGATTTGTGCTATTATATTTTCCAAGGTGAGTCTTGAGGATCTAAACCATCCTCATTTCTAAATTCTCATCCCTAAGACCATCGGTGCATAGCACCATTCATAGCCGAAAGACTTTGGATAATGCCATGCTCAAGCCGATGGTCTTTATTTTACAAAATTTTTTAGATAAAAAAAGAAGGGGCTTCCACTCAGGAAAACCCCTTACCCGTCGACTTCTGGGTTCTAGCTAGCGCTCGTTCTTCCACCATGTCCAGAAGATGAAACCGAGCATGATAGACACGACATACAAGAGCAAAAACGCCCACTGATTCGGAAACACCGTGATGTGGGTGGGCTCCGTGACCTTGGTACCGCTGTCACCCTCGTCGAGCAGAACCTCTCTGATCTTCATCAGAGCATTGTCCCGCTCGAGCTGCGTCACAGACGCCGGATCAGCATTGGCTCGCTCGATGATGGACGCCATGGTCTGTTTGGCGCCAACGATCTGCGAATGCCAGATCGACAGATCGGCGTTGGGATTGTGGAAGAAGTAGGCTGAATTGCCCTGCGTCAGACCTCGAGCTTCGATATTGGAGAGGGCCTTGCCGAGAAACTCGTCGGCGCGTTCCACTGAGGGAGCGTCACCGGCCAGCTTCAGATAGTTGCCGATGTCGTGGTTGAAACTGTACCAGCGATCGATGTTCCAGATGCCGGTGGCGATCAGAACCAGAGTGAAAAGAATGGCAAAGAACAACTTCATCACACACACTCCTTCTGCCCCGTAAAGGGCTTTCTTGAGGAAAACTAAGCGATGATTAACAAAGTAGTATATCATATTTACCATATTTTGTCAATGCCACTCTAAATAAACCAACCTCGAAGGTTGTTTTTAACTGTAGTTGACTTTTTACCTAATATTAGGTATAATGGCTAGGAGAGTAACAACTCTCACCTAATTTAAAACCGTTTTATTAATAATTTACTGTTTTGAAGTTCGTATCTAGACGCCCTAGATCATATTGAACCGACAAGTGCTTATTTCCCCATGGAATTAAAATTCTCTGATAACAATTTAATATCAATTATCAACCTAAATCACTTGTTTAGGTCTATTGTCTTCTCCAAAAAGCAGTAAACTGGAAAGTTTAACTTATGTATATTTGGCTATTGGCCGCGCTAGTTGCTGGTATGTTTTTTGGCTATCTAATAAAAAAATTATTCGGCAGTCAAAACATCAACTCCGCTGAAAGAAAAGCTGAAAGCATCCTAGCTGACGCCAAACAAAAACAAAAAGATCTCCTCTTAGAAGCCAAGGACAAAGCCATGGCTGTCATTGAGGAATCCAAAATCGAAGAGCGTGATCGCCGTCGCCAACTGCAAGAGTTGGAAAATCGCTTGGGCAAGCGCGAAAGCTTGTTTGACCGCAAAATTATAGAATTTGAGGAAAGCAAACAGCGCCTGGATAATTCCCAACTACAATTAGAAAAAACTCGCGAGGAAATAAAAAACATCAAAGTAGAGCAATTACAAAAACTGGAAAAAATAGCCCAACTCAACCAAGATGAAGCTCGCGAAGTTTTGCTCAACAACACTGAAACGCGCATGAAAGATGAACTGCTTCATCGTATTCGCAAATTGGAAGAAGAAGCCCAAGATGAGTTAGAAGAGCGCGCCAAAAAAATATTAACTACAGTGATTGAGCGCGTGGCCGCTCCCCACACTGTGGAAACCACCACCACTTCCGTCAACCTGCCCAACGAAGAAATGAAAGGCCGTATCATTGGTCGCGAAGGTCGCAATATAAAAACCATTGAGCAGTTGACTGGCGCTGAAATCATAATTGACGATACACCAGAAACAATTTTAATTTCCGCTTTCAATCCTATACGCAGACAATTAGCCAAACGCACCCTAGAAAAATTAATGGCTGATGGCCGTATTCATCCGGGTCGCATTGAGGAAACTATTACCCAAGCCAAAAAAGATTTGGCCTTGGACATCAAAAAAGCCGGTGAAGAAGCCGCCTATCAGGCGGGCATAGTCGGACTTGATAGTAAATTACTACAAATTTTGGGTCGCCTGAAATACCGCACTAGCTATGGCCAAAATCAATTACAGCACGCCCTGGAAGTGTCTGCTTTGGCTGGCACCTTGGCGGCGGAGTTGGGCGCTGATATCAATGTCTGCAAAAAAGGTGGCCTACTACATGACATTGGCAAGGCCTTGGATCATGAAATACAAGGCGCTCACCCAGAAATCGGCTACGACCTATTGAAAAAATTTGGTTTGCCAGAAGAAGTGGCCTACATGTCCACTGCTCACCACGAGGATCAGCCCAGGTCAATCGAAGGTGTAATAGTCAAGATCGCTGATGCTATTTCTGGCTCCCGTCCTGGCGCTCGCCGCGATTCTTTTGAAAACTATATTCAACGCCTGACCGAGCTAGAAGACACAGCCAAGACCTTCCCCGGTGTAGAAAAGGTTTATGCCATCCAAGCTGGCCGTGAGATCAGGGTTTTTGTGTCACCAGATGAAATTGATGATTACAAAGCCACTACCTTGGCCAGAGATATAGCCAACAAAATTGAATCCGAGCTCAAGTACCCAGGAGAAATCCGGGTGACTGTAATCAGAGAAAAAAGAATCATAGAATATGCCAGATAAAATAACAATTATATTTTTTGGCGATGTTGTCGGCTCCATTGGCCGACGGGGTATAAAAAATATTTTGCCACTTTGGCAAAAAAAATATAAGCCCGATTTGGTAATTGCCAATATTGAAAATTTGGCTCATGGCTCAGGCCTGACCACCAAGACAGTGGCCGATATCCAAACTACTGGTATCGGGGTGTACACTGGTGGCAACCATACTTGGCGCAAAGAAGATTTGGCTAATTTTGTTGACCTAAAAATTGCCACACCGATCAATGATGCCCACACTATTACTGAACATCGCTGGCAAGAAATTGAAATAAAAAAAACCAAGATTGCTGTGGTCAGTGTTTTGGGCGAGGGTATGATGAAAGACGAAACAATTACTAATCCTTTTTTAGCAATCCGCGATATGTTGCCAGAAATTCATGACCACCTTATCTTAGTTGATATACACGCTGAGCTGACCAGTGAAAAAAAAGCTATGGGATTTTTCTTAGATGGCCAAGTAGCTGTTGTCATGGGCACTCATACTCATGTGCCAACTGCTGATGCCCAAATTTTGCCTAGTGGCACTGGTTATATCACTGACGTGGGTATGGTCGGCGCTTACCCATCAGTCATCGGCATAGACAAGGAAGTAATAATTGAAAAATTTTTAACTGATTCTCCGATCAATCATGAAATACCCATGGCTAGCCAAATTGAAATAAATGCTTTATTATTAGAAGTGGATATCAAGAGTAAAAAAACTACCAAAATAAAACATCTAAGAGAGATTATATCCGCCCAAGGCGGAGCCGCCTAGGGCTTGTAAATAATCAATAAATATATGAACAAGGCACAACTAATTGAAAGCGTAGCTATCAAAGCTGGCGTCAGCAAAAAAGAGGCCGATGATGTCCTCAAGGCCTTTGAAGATTTGGTCATGGAAAATCTAAAAAACGGCAGTGAAATAACACTGACCGGCTTTGGCACTTTTTCTGCCAAAAAACGCTCCTCTCGTCGCGGAGTCAATCCCCAAAAGCCGTCAGAAATCATCACCATCCCAGAAGTGACTGTGCCAAAATTCAAAGCTGGCAAAACTCTCAAAGATTTTTTAAAAAAATAAATACTTATTTTAACGTAAACACCAAACCAATCTTGCCGCCAGTGGCGGCATTTTTGTTTTCATCCCAATCGGCTAGGGAGTACATCAGGTTACTTTGGGTGTAGATAAAATCCGCGCCCTTTCTGGTGCCGGGGTCATTAGTGATAAATTTATCGCCAGTAAAACCTTTGATAACCAGCATGTGATAAACTGGACCGCCATTAATAAAATTCGGATTGTCCAACTTCTTACCATCAGCCGGCACGATCACTGGCCTCCCCTGCCTCAATAAATCTTTTATTTTTTCTACGGTCAAATCTCTAATTATTTCTGTTTTTTGATTATACATAGCCAAGGCCAACTCTGCCTCTTTGGCGATTGGCAATTCTGGGTGAACACCCCAGGTCTGTATTTGCCAGTCCACCATAGCTACCAATATTTTTTCGACAGCCAGCTTATCGGGCATTTTTTTGTTGGCATAATAATAATCAACCATTAGCAAGCTAGCTTCTTCGCAGGCGTTTTGAAATGGCTCAGCCCAATTAGCAGTCGGTGCCTGTGAGGTAAATGGCACAGCCAAATTGACAGCCGCTAAATTGGCAACTGGTTTTATGACTGGCTCTGTGACTGTATTAGTATTATCATTTTTTATTGGTGTGTTAGTAGGATTTTTATCTGCTACAGTTATGTTTGTATTAGCTTTGATGTCATCATAGGTCTGGGCTTTTGGTAGCTCTATTTTATCTTCAAATTTATCACGACTAAAATAATAATAGGTAAATCCAGCTACTAATAATATTGCCAATAAAATATATATTTTTTTCTTCATAAAATCATCATAACAGCTTTAATTATTATTTACAATTAAACTAGTATTGTTAAAAAACAGAAAAGAACCGAAAGTTTGATGACTTCGGTCCTTCTGGTGCGTACTCTAGATTACCAACCTTTTTGTAAGGTAGCAAGCTAGAAGTTGGGCGTCGAACTGCCATAATTAGCTAAACCATTGTTCACAACGGTCAGAATTGTAGTGATCACATTGATCAGCAGTTCGTAAACTCCTGGGGCGAAAATCTTGAATAAGATAAGCAAGAAAACCAGTTGGAAAAAAGCTCCCATTGCTCTAAACATAGTTTTGCTTATTAGCTTCAAGGCCTAAAGAAGAACTTATTGGACTTGCGACTATTGTCCTTCTTTTTGGCTTATGAGCCATTATTCAAGTTCTCTCCAGGCAGTTTTACTGGAAATGCTTCCAATAAAGCTGGCTGGAGAGAATCGCTCTTGGTAAGGTACATATAACCCCCTTTATATATAAAGACGGCTAGAAAGGACAAAAATTACAGCTCCGACCATATTTTATTACGATACTGCAGGGCTTCCAAAATATACTCTTCTTCAATATTTTGACTACTTGCTAGATCCGCAATAGTTCGAGCTACTTTCAAAATCTTGTAATAAGCTCTGGCTGATAATTGCATTTTCTCAGTGGCCGTCAGTAGCAGTCGCTGATTGCTAGATGACAAAACACAATATTTTTTTATCAACTTTGGTGGCAGGTCGCTGTTTAATAAATTATCTGGCTGACGATCTGCTTGTCGTTGTCTAGCGGAAATCACGCGCGCCAAAATTTCTTTGGAGCTTTCGGCTGAATTTTTTCCGACCGCGAGTGACTGGTGGTGAGCGTAGTCAAATCCAGTTGAAGGATTACTTATCAACTCATGGCTTTTTACTCTAGCCACATTCAAGTGCAAATCAATGCGATCAAGTAATGGTCCTGATAATTTTTTCCTGTATTTGGATATTTCCATTGGCGTGCAGTGGCACTCGTGACTGGGGTCAGTCAGGTAGCCACAAGGGCAAGGATTGGCCGTGGCCAAAAAAATAAAATCAGCCGGATAATCAACCGAACCCTTGATGCGCGAGACAGTGATTATTTTGTCTTCCAAGGGTTGGCGCAAGGCCTCCAGTACTGCTCGAGGAAATTCCAAAATTTCATCCAAAAATAAAACATTGCGATGAGCCAAAGATATTTCTCCGGGTTTGGGGTAAGTGCCACCACCGACAATGGCTGACACTGAAGCCGAGTGATGCGGACTACGCAAAAATCTACTACGCACTAGATGATTTTCTTCAGTCAAAAGTCCAGCCAAGCTGTGTATCTTGCTGACGGCCAAGGCCTCGTCCAGTGATAGTGGCGGCAAGATAGACAAAAAACTTTTGGCGAGCATGGTCTTGCCAGACCCCGGAGGCCCGACCAGCAAAATGTTGTGTCCGCCAACAGCCGCTATTTCCAAGGCCCGCTTGGCTTGTGCCTGACCATGGACTTCTTGAAAATCAAAGGTTGCTTGGCTGGGCTCATTATAAAAAACTACTGGCGCTTGGGGTTCAATTTTTTGCTGGCCATTCAAATGTCGTATTAGTTGGGCTAGATTATTGATGGCGTAAATATTGACACCCTCAATCACGCTGGCTTCTTTGACATTTTTTTGGGGTACAAATATATTTTGGAAACCAAATTCTTTCAAAGCCGCCACCATGACCATGACTCCGGGCACGGCTTTGACTAGACCAGTCAAAGACAGCTCGCCAATAAAAGCGGTTGGTTCAGAAATTAATTTTAACTCTCCACTCGCTTGTAAGACACTAATAGCCATAGATAGGTCATAAGCTCCACCGCTTTTTTGAACTTGGGCTGGCGCTAGATTGATCACGACTTTTTGTCGGGGAAACACAAAACCGCTATTTTCAATAGCGGCCCAGACCCTTTCTCTGGCCTCTTGCACGGCTGTATCAGGCAAACCAACAATAATAACCTTGGGCAAGTGCCTAGACAAATTGGTCTCTACTTCTACTAGGTTGCCTTTGAGACCCAAAACAGCAACTGTATAAATGTTAGCCATAATAAAAATCGCTTTTCTTTTTCTTGAGTGCATTTTACTCCGACTCTGAAAGGGAAGTCAAGGGGACAAAAAAACCGCTTCAGCAAGGTCATTCTATCGCTTCGTCGCGTCTGACGCGACGAAGCGATAGAATCCACTCCTTTAAATTGACGTAGATTCTATCAGTCGCTCCGCTCCTTCCAGAATGACAACAAAAAAATAGCGATTTTTTAATTCAACTGCCAAATTGTATAGTTCAAATAGCCGGCAAAGCTGACCCACAGCAGATAAGGGACTAGCAAACTGCCAGCTTTTTTATCAAGCTTGAAAAACCAAATAATCAAGGTCAAAATCATGAGCCACAAAACAATGATTTCTAAAAAAGCATAAAAAGGATTGTGTAGCCCAAAAAATAATACTGACCAAAATATATTAAACAGCAAGTGTACTAAGAAAAATATCGTGGCCTGGCGAGCGCTTTTGGAGTGGCTAGCTTTTTGCCAGACCAGATACAAAGCAATGCCCATCAGGATGAAAAGCGTAGTCCACACTGGTCCAAAAAGCCAAGACGGCGGGTTCCAAGTGGGCTTGTTAAGCGTCTGATACCAACCCGCAATCTGCGGAGTAGTAAAAAATGAGCCAATAAACCCGGCACCCAAGCAAATAAGCACTGAACTAAATAATTTAACAATACTTTTGTTAGTCATATTTTTGTTTTTTTAATTGTCTTACTAAAAAATAGCACACTCCCAAGAAAATATAAACATCACTTAAATTTAGCACAGTAAAATATGGCACATTAAAGTAGTCCACTACTCCGCCATACCAGAGGCGATCCCAGATATTGCTAGCCGCGCCAATTATTACCAAAGCATAGGGCCAAATATATTTTTTGGCTCCCTGCCAGTCCTTCAGCCAAAACCAAACTAACAAAAAAAATATAATAACTAGAATCGGATATAATATTACGCTGGGCAGGGGCAAGGAAAAAGCGATGTTTTTATTGATATACAAAGCAAAAACACTGCCACCTTCAGACAGTGTTTTTACAAAAAATATTTTTAAGAATCTATCCAGGATTATTAAGCTCAAACATCCTAAATAGTATTTACACATAATTTTATAAAGATTTTTTCTTGCAATTCATACAAGCAGTGGCTGAAGGAAAGGCCTCCAAGCGCTTGGGATCAATGGGCTTGGCGCAAACTTCACACAAACCATAATTGCCCTCATCTATTTTCTTTAAGGCCTTATTTACATTGTACAGGGAAATTTCCAAGGTTTTTTCTAAAGACAAATTTTTCTCAAAGTCAGCTACTTCAGCCGCATTTTCATCTTCTTTGTCGCCATAATCAATAAATTTGGCGCTATAATCATTGTCCGCCACCTGGATGGTGTCCACGTTTAATTCACGCAGTATTTCATCGCGCCTTTTTTCTAATTCGCTTTTTCTATTTTCCAAAAATTTAGTGTCAACTGTCATGGCTTGGGTTTTAATTACCAAAGAATGATAGCAAATATCGGGCAATTTGGCAAGAATTTAGGGGTATTGAAAATTTTGACAAAACAAACAGGACGCATCCGAGCACCCCTAATAGCGTTAGCTTCGTGGGCCGTAAGTGCGCCCCGTAGCGTCTTCACGATAGCTTGTGACGCATTTTTATTGCGTCTGTAAGTTCAATTGGCTTGAAACTTTAGCATATGTTGTTGTGAAAACGTCATTGTGATTCATTCCGACTCAGAATCATTGTAGAACTCCACCATTTAGTGGAAATATCTCGTTGCCTATCCGACAACAGGATTCTCCTTTTTGTATTTTGTTTTTGTTTTTGCTTTTTCAAGCGTCGGTGGCTTGATAAATCAAAACAGTGAAGCTCTTAGAGCTAGACACTACTTTATCACAAGTAATGTACAGTTCTAAAGTATTGTTTTAAGGTACTTATTTATCAACAATATAAGTATATCATATTTTTACCTTTGTGTCAAAGCTAATACTTTGCTAAAATTAGCAAAAATAATTAGCTATTTTTCTGATTATTGACAACTTTATCAAAATAATCCACAACTATCAACAAGTTATCCACACCGTAAAACGTCGCTCCGCGACCTGTTTTACGGTGCAAGCACAAAAGTGCCTATTTATGGCTATTTTTTAAGTTCTAGGCCTGTGTAGAAGATGATTTAAAAAACCACTGACACTCTCCCGTCATCATCGGACTCCCGCCCGACACGCCTGACCGGCGGTCATGGTGGGCGGGTGATCCGATGATCCACACGACACTATGATTTCATAACATTAGTGTGGATTCCCGCTTTCGCGGGAATGACGGCATAGAAAGTCAGTGGGTTTTTTACTTTAAATTTTATAGAATTATTCCTAACGAAAACAGGCCTTAAAACCAATTTGTTGATTATTTTCGTAAGAAAATACTGTTAAATTATTTATTTTTTGATCTAATAGCGCTTTTTTAATTGTTTCATCTTTGATTTTAGCACTATTTACCTGCACCAAATCAATAATTTGATAATCCCCTGCTAACTGGCACTGACCTAAATAACTCTGCATATCATACTTACTGACCAAAGTGGCCTGAATAATTGACTCGCTATTTGATAAATAGTAACTAGGGCCAATTTGCGCTCCATAGAGACCGCTAAAATGCCAATAATCCTTGGCTTGGTAGCTTAATTTTTCTATGACTGCTTCTTGGCCACTAATATACTCGGTGTAAACCGTGCCATCCGGTAAACGATTTTTGGTTTCTTGCAAATTAAGATTTGGCACCCAATCATTTATCCTGGACTGCCAATCCTCCTTAGAAACCATCAGCCACTTGTCATTGGCCAGATAAATATAATTATTTTTGAGTATCTGCTCCTCTATTTTTTTGGCTGACAGCCGATAATATGGCCACTCACTAAACAAGGGCTGTAAAATACTCTGACTGACTATGACTTGCCATTTGTCCGGAGCGTGTTCACCAAAACCAAGAATCAAATCAGCACCTAGCGGAAAATTAGCTTTATTTGACCAAGCGTCAGTGCTACTAGCATTGATTACTTGTCTTAATTTCACCTGCCAAATATGGATGTTTGATTGTCCGTCTTTTTGTTGGTAGATATTGGCGTAAATATTTGGCAAACCAGTGTCTAGTTTCAACCACTCAGTCAGAGCCGACAAAAACTCGGGCGTATTATTTTTGGACCAAAAAATATTAATACCCAAAGACATATTATTGTTAACCACTTCCATTCTTGGCTGTTCACTGTAGTGGCTGGATAGCCACGAGTCAGCGCTGATCAACAAAATATCCTTGTCAATTAATAAATAATTATACTCTGGGCGATTGACTGTCAGCCATTTGGTCACCTGCTGGGCATTATCCAAGCGCAGTATAAAATTATCATCACTCAAAGCATCAGTTTTAAACCACACAACTTCTTTGGTGGAAAATATGCCATCCAATAACAAACTTTTTAGTTCGTCTATCTTGTCTGTCGGCTCGGTAGTGTCTATAATAGCCAATTTGTTAATATCCAAGCTTTTGTAAGTGGCTAGATCAGACCAGTGATAATAAAAAGTAGTATTTTGGGGCAAATACATGAGTAGTGGCTGGCTGGATTTTTGGGGCATCAAGAGCATAGCCGCTATTCCTAAAATAAAAACACCCAAAAAAAGCCACCAAGCTTTACTTGGCAATAAAGTAAATCTTTGGGTTGGCTCTTTTTCAGTGACCACTTTTATTTTTTAAAAAATGGTTTTTTAGGAAATGGTTTTTTAAATACTGGCCGATCCACATAGCCCTCTGGTCTAGGGAGTAAGTCCTTGATAGACAAGCTAATCTTGTTGTTGGCTGTGTCAACGTCAACCACTTTGACTTTGACTTGGTCGCCAACTTTCAAAACATCACTGACCTTTTCAATGCGGTTGTAAGCAATCTGGGAAATGTGCACCATACCATCTTTACCGGGTAATAGTTCGACAATAGCGCCAATCTCACTACCGCTATTTCTGTCTTTGATGATTTGAATGACTTGGCCATCATAAATCTCACCAATCACAATGTCTCGGACAATATTTTCCACCCACTCTTTGGCTTTTTGCGCGCCATCTTGGTCAGTGGAGGTGATCAAGACCAAACCGCTCTGCTCAATATCAATTTGCACATTGCATTTGGCAATAATTTCATTAATTATTTTACCGCCAGTGCCAATGACGTCCCTAATCTTGTCTGGATTGATCTGTAAAGTAATAATTCGCGGAGCATATTGTGATAACTCGGGTCTTGGCGTGGCAATTACTTTTTTCATGACTTCCAAAATTTTCATTCTGGCTTCACGAGCCCGAGCCAAGGTCTCTTTGACTATTTTGTAGCTAATACCGCCTAGTTTGATATCCAGTTGTAGAGCGGTGATGCCGTTTTCAGTGCCAGCTACTTTGAAATCCATGTGTCCGGAGTGATCTTCTATGCCTTGGATGTCGGTCAATATTTCATAGCGATTTTTATCCTTTTCATCAAGCACCAAGCCCATGGCAATACCAGCCACCGGAGCAGAAATTGGCACTCCCGCGTCCATCAAAGAAAGCGTGGAGCCACAAATTGAGGCCTGAGACGAAGAGCCATTTGATTCCAGGACTTCTGACACCACTCTGATGGTATAGGGGAAATCTTCATCCTTGGGCAGGACTGGCAACAGAGCTTTTTCAGCCAAAGCGCCATGACCGATTTCTCGACGGCCTGGGCCCCTCAGGGGTTTGACCTCGCCAACAGAAAAGCCGGGAAAATTATAATGGTGCATGTATTTTTTGGCGCCGGATTCTTCCATGCTGTCTAAGGTCTGCTCATCACCCGGAGCGCCCAAAGTGACAATTGATAATACTTGCGTTTCACCGCGGCTAAACAAGCCGCTGCCATGCGTACGAGGCAAAATAGCTACTTCGGCTGACAATGGCCTGATCTCGTCCATTTTGCGGCCATCAGGTCTTTGCTTTTTTTCTAAAACCAAAGCTATGAATGCTTTCTCTAAGCTAGCGTCAAACATACTCAAGCCAATAGCGCGAGCATCTTTGGAAACTTCGTTATCATCCTTTAAGACCTGATCTAATTCGGCTTTGACCTCTTCGATCATTTGCTTGGTTTTTGATTTGTCAGCCTGAAAACAAGAACCCAAATCTCTGCCTTGGAAAAAATTACCTACTTTTTCTTGGATCAATTTTTGCAGAGCCAGTTTTTCTTCATCAATAGCTACTTCATGTTTGGCTACTCCAACTTCTTTGATAATATCTTCAATAAAAGGTATCAGCTTTCTAATGTGTTTTCCGGCAAATTCAACAGCTTCAATCATGACTTCTTCTTTGACTTGCTTGGCGCCGGATTCAATCATTACCACTTCATCGATGGTGCCCACCACAAACAAATCTAAGTCGCTTTTTTGTCGAGCTTCAACTGTGGGGTTGATAACCAACTCATCATTGATGCGACCGATCTTTATAGCAGCGACCGGGCCGCTCCAAGGTATGGGTGAAATGCCCAAAGCAACCGAGGCGGCAATCAAGCTAGGAAATTCTGGATCATTGATGCCATCATAAGATAAGACCGTCAAAACCACCTGCACATCAGTGCGTTCGGTTTCCTTGAACAATGGTCTGATAGAGCGATCAATCAAACGCGAGGTCAAAATGGCCTCGTCAGTTGCCCGACCTTCTCTTTTTATAAAACGCGAGCCCTTTATTTTGCCAGCGGCATACAAACGTTCTTCATAATCAACTAGCAAAGGAAAATAATCCACTCCTTCGCGCGCTTGTCGTGACATAACAGCCGTAGCCAAAACTACTGTTTCTCCATAAGAAACAGTACAAGACCCTTGGGCTTGTTTTGCTAGCTTACCGATCTCTACTAAGAGTTTGCGGCCAGCTATTTCGGTAGTAAATTGTTTACTAGCCATAAAATTAACTTTCCTGGCAAAATGGCTAGTACTAGTTGATGTGACAAATTGCAGGCAAGCTAAACAAAGCGTGACTATAATCTGCCAACCAACCTTCGGCTAGCTTCATTTTACCTTAATTATTTTTTACACAAGAGCCCTTGTATTATACAAGGGCTACTGGCGATTCTTTTTATTCTTTTTCAACCTTTTCTTCGCTTTTGACTTCTTCTGAGGCGCCTAAGACAATCTCATCTTTAAGTATGTCTAGTTTTTCTTTGCGATTGAACTTGAGACCCAAAACATTGATCAATTTTGAAAAACGTTTTTCATCTTCACGCTCCAAATAGCGCAATAACTTGTGGCGCAAAGACACTTTGGCTATCAAGCCACGGCGAGAAGAAAAATCTTTTTTGTTTTCCTTCAGATGTCTGGTCAATTCTTTGATTTCCTCGGTAAGAATAGCAATCTGCACCTCGGGAGAGCCGGTGTCATTTTTGTGTGTCTTAAACTTTTCAATTAGTTTAAGCTTTTTTTTCTTGTCCAACATTTTTTTGCCTTTATTACCATTGACTGAGCCAGACCTCAATAGTCAAAAATCACTGTCAGGTCAAACCAAGCCAAAAGTATCAATAATTAAGTGCTTGGATATTAACATTTTTGGTACAATAAGTCAATCCTAGAAATTTTAAGAACCAACCCGACGGGTTGTTTGAACCATTTTGTTATTTTGTGTCGTTTTATGGTAAAATTTATCCTGTTAAATAGTCGCGCTTTAGCGCGGCTGCCGCTCGGCGGCATTTAACGGGATATAACCATGGACAAAACCTCTCTAAACAAATATCGACTATATTTAAAAAGTCGCGACTTAAAACCAAGCACTATCAAAAATTACTTGTGGCATATACGACATTTTTTGCTATGGACCGAAGACAAAAAAATCACCACCCACATTTTAAAAAAATATAACCATTTTTTACTAAGCCAGCAAAAAAATATTGGCAGTATCAATCTGCGCTTCGTCATTCTCAACAACTACTTAAATTTTTTGAATATAAAATATTCCTTTATCTTGCTTTCCCAAGAAAAAAATAGATTAAAAGCCATGGATCCAGTACAGCTACAAAATTTTTTGGATCAACCCTTGAAGAAAAAAAATTTATTGGGCTTCCGTGACAAGGCCTTGCTGGAAATACTGTATGTCAGCGGTTTGAAGGTCAGTGATTTGGTCAATATAAAAAAAGAACAAGTGGATTTTTTGAGCCGTGAGATTATTATTAAAAATAAACATTTAAGCTTGCCACCTTACGCTCTGCACTACTTGGAAAAATACTTAAATTTTCGCCGTGACAAAAATCCTTATTTATTTATCAACTTTGACCGCAGTAAAAAAGCCGGCGATACCCATTTGTCAGTCCGCTCTGTAGAACGCCTCATTGAAAAATATGCTTATGTTTTGCGTCCACGCCTCAAAGTGACGCCACAGATTTTACGCAATACTTTGGCCTACCAGCTCAAAATGCAAGGCGCCAAAAATCTAAACATCAAGGATGCCTTGCACTTCAAAACAAAATTAGCGGCTACTAATTATTTTAATAGATTATAATTTATAATTGATCTAGCTATCTCTCAAATAACCCCAAGTATTGAGCTTGTCACTGTCTTCATACCAGCGGTCACCAATATCAGTGCGATAATACATGTTGGGGATCATCAAATTACTGACTCTATTATAGACGTGCTTCTGCGCCTGCTTCATAGTCAGGCCACTGCCCGTGATTGTCAAAACCACACCGGCCTCACCAGCTACTAGCCACTCGCCCTTATCTAGCTTGGCATCCTCAAAATGCACTCCGTCATAGTTTGGTTTATGAAAAAGAATAACCGCATTTTTGGAAAACGACTCAAAGGTCTCCGGATCATCAAAAGGATAAGGTGGTACAATGATGCGCACGCCGATTTGAAAACCCTTCTTTGTTTTGATCATAAAATTTTCTCCGGCAGCCATTTTATAAAAAAATTCACTCATAGGCATAGCCATGCCCTCTTGTTGGATAAAAATAGTCGGATAGCCAAAACGAGAAGTGAACTCCAAGGGGTAAATGCCATTGCCATTGACAATGCAATTGATATCAATGTAGCCGACAAAATGTTCCTCGGCTAGTTTGGCCTCTAGTTTTTTCAAAGTAGCGTTAAAAATCTTATTGGGCTGACTCCAAAACATGCTAGTGCCCATCTCACCGGTTGAAGGGCCAATATTCCCAGGAAATAATTTTTTATGCTCAAAGTTGACATTGATGGGATTCAAAAATTCATGGCCATTGAAAAAACCACCAATGGCCACCTCCACACCCACTACTCTTTTTTGCAACTGAATTTCTGCAACTTTATCAGAAAAAACTTTTTTATAGGCCTCTAATATATGCAAAACATCCTGCCCATCATCTTCTTCACCAATAAACAAAAAAGCTTTAGACACGTGTGATTCACCGCTAGATTTTATCACATAGCGCCCAGGATTTTTCTTCACAAAATCAATGGCCTGATCAAAAGAAGCAAAAATTTGATAAGGAATGATAGAGATACCATGACTTTTCATCTCCTCCTGGCCAAAACTACGATCATCCTCCAAGCGATCAGTATATCTAGTACCACCAATAACTAGTTTGCCCTTTTTTCTCAAATCCTCAGCCATAGCTCCGTGCCCCAAGGTATCATCAAAGACAATGACATCGGCCCAAGTCACCCAATCCTCCCAAGAGTCGACACGCTCCACAAAACCTATTCCAATATCGTTAGCATTTTTGTCGCTAATGTAAACTTTTACTTGATTGCCCTCCTTACTGATAATCCAAGCAATGTCACACAACAAACCCTCAATACTGATAAACAAAAATTTCTTTTCCATAAATTATACTAATAATCAGATAACTAAATTATATCACTTTTAATAAAAAAAAGAATAGTTTTGACAAAAAAACACCCCACTTTTAGCTAGGGTGTCTTTTAAACAAATTTTAATCGCAAAAATTAGTTAGCATATTGCTGGGGAAGCCCATCATTTCCAATTCTAGACAATCAGCCGCGCCATTGCCATCATATAACAACCCCCAAGCATCGTCTTGCTTGATGGCTATAAACATTCCCCCCTCAATCTGGTCTCCAGTGCCGATACCGACCGCCCCCACAGCGTGAGTATCATCGCTTTGGGAAACCGCTACTATAACCTCACTTGGATCTTTTTTATATTTCTCGACCAATATATCCTTGATCGCCTCCTCAATGCTCAATTCGCATTTTTCCTCACTGGCTTTGAAGCATTTGGCCGTCAAATCACACCAAGTATAACCATCGCTTAATATACAACCATGCGCATCAATCTTATCTTTTTGCGCTTCTTGCATTTTTTGTTTTAAGCTGGCTAGCTCTCCCTTAACGCTTCTCAAATCGCGATCAAAATAAAGGAATAAAGCACCCAACACAAAAAATACTACCAAAAAAATAATAATTGTTTTCAAACTTTTCATATTATTTATAAAAATTAGTTACTAATAAGTAAAATCATAAAAATGCCTGTGATATTTGCCAAAAAAGATATAAAGACAAAATTTTTAACTGACAATTTGGAAAATCCTAGAATTCCTGCCGCTAACTCATCGGGTAGCGGGGAGGCCAAAATAACCACACCAACAAAAGACAAAAATACCGAAGCAAATTTTTGACGCTTGTGCATTTTTGTTTTTAATGCCTCAAAAAAATCACTGCCTGTTTTGGCTCGAACAAAAGTAAAAATAATCAAGTCATACATGGCTGCTCCCAAGCCACCAAAAAAAGCGACTATCAATGGATGGACATTGTATGGAGCCGTGGAAAAAATCACCGTAGCAATACTTGAAGTAAAAGCAAAACTATACAGCGCGCCAACAAGCATTGCGCCAAACAAACCTGATCGACCGATATCAACAATAAACTCCCTACTGATAGGAGCCCGCAAATAAACAATGGCCAATATCAAGCCCAACAAAAAAATTAATATGGAAAAAAATCGACTATTTCTTTTTAATGACATCATGTATTATAGAATATCAAGTATTATAGCAAAAAATCGCCTACCTGGCGACCTTTTGCTTATAGTTTATGAGATGAAACCGCCAACTTGCTTGGACCACAGGCGCTGATAAAAACCATCTTGTTTTTTCAAAAGCTCAGTATGACTACCCTGTTCCACTATCTGGCCCTGATCTACGACCACTATTCTATCCATCTTCATGATAGTAGACAAACGATGAGCAATGACAATTACTGTCTTATTTTTCATCAGATTGATCAAAGCTTTTTGAATCAACTCCTCAGACTCCGAGTCCAAGCTACTAGTTGCTTCATCCAACACCAAAATTGGCGCGTTTTTTATGATAGCCCTGGCCATAGCCACGCGTTGACGTTCGCCACCGGACAAGCGCATCCCCCGCTCACCCACAAAAGTATCATACCCTTGAGTAAAACCTTTGATAAAATCATGACAATGAGCCATCTTAGCGGCTTTAACAACCTGCTCTTGACTTGAGTCCCATAGGCCATAAGAAATATTTTCACTCAAGGAGCGGTGAAACAAAATTGGATCTTGATTAACCAAGCCAATATTAGACCACAAGCTTTCCTGACTGACCTGACTAATATTTTGACCATCAATAATTATCCGCCCATCAGTCAAGTCATGCTGGCGCAACAAAATACTAGCAATAGTTGATTTGCCACCACCCGATGGACCGACTATAGCCACTTTTTCTTTGGGTTGAATAACTAAATTCAATTTTTTTATAATCTGCCTGGTTTGATTATAGCTAAAATCAACATCGACAAACTCAATTTTACCCTCACTGACTTTCAGCTGCTTAGCTTTGGGTATATCAACAATTTCATGGGGCTTTTCTAATATTTCAGTCATTTCTTGAGCATCAGCCATGGCCTCATAATAATATCTAATGATGCGACCAAAATCCCACAAGCGATCAAACATATTTATCAAATAGGTCTGGATCAAGACAAAATCACCAATAGTGACCAAGCCCTCTCGCCATAATTTCAGAGCATAAAACATCAGCCCGATTTCCAAACCGATCATCATCAAGGTCTGGACAGCGTCAAAATAATTGGTCAGATTCCAAGTAAAATTACGCATGGCTTGCAGTCGTCCGGTGATTTTGCGAAAAGCATTATTTTCTCGGCTGTAGCCATTAAACAATTTTATGTTTAGCTGATTGGTAATAGTGTCAGCCAAAGCGCCACTAACCTTGGAATCAAGCTCACTACGCTTGACATCATATTTTAATTTGTAGCGACTGAAAACAAAATTGATGGTGCAAAATAATATCACCCACAAAAAAACTGCCATACCCACCCAAATATTGCGTTGTGACAAAACATAAACAATCAAAGCGACATTGATCAAGCTGGGTATCAAGCTCCAAACAAAAACATCCATGATCGAAGCAAAAGAATAGACAAAACGATTGACTTTCTTGACTAGCGAGCCAGTAAAATTATTATTAAAAAAAGAAACCGAATGCTTGTGTAAGTAAGCAAAGCTGGAATTGAACAAATCCGACATGACATGGGTCTGAAAATGGCTAGCCGTAAAGCTCAAGACCCGCCAACACACCCAAGCAAACAAATCAATAGCCAAAATTATCAGTAATATTTTGGAAAATTGAGACATGGCAGCTATCTCACCGGTCTTGGTCAATAAATCAAAAAATTTCTTGTAATAAACCGGTATCAATACTCGCGCGGCCGAAGCCAAAACAATAAAAATCAAAATAATAAAAAAAGACACGCGGTATTTCAAAACGTGTTTAAAATAATAAGCAAATGTTTGCTTAGTGAGATTATTATTTGATTCTATCATACCTATATAGACGAAAAACCGGCACCTTTATTACAGTTTGTAAATTATTTGCGAACTTAAATATAACACGAGCTAGGGAATATTGGTAGCTTTGATTATTTTGTAAAAAGCCCGCTTGGATCTAGGGCCAGTGCTAAAAAATGCTGACAAAAATATTTTGCGCCTAAAATTATCTGCTCATTGCTAAACTAAACATAGCTAAAAATGTAGCAACAAATAAATAAAATAATTTATAGAACAAAAGTTTTACTGCTTCTTTTTTTTGACCGTCTAGGTACCACATAATCGAACGACCAAAGATAGTCATGCCCATTATGGATACCGAAAAAACCAATAATAATAAGAAGGCCACTGGGCTCAACATAGTATCCTCTGGTCCAAATATTTTCTCGGCATTACGGAAAAATAAACCAACTAAGAATACATACAAAACAGCCACCAATACCTCGGCCAAAGCATAATGCCAAATACTTTTTTTACTCATATTTTTATGGTTAATAATATTTTTAGTATAACAAATAAAAACCACCCCCGCAAAGCGGAGGCGATTTTTTAAGATGAACAATGAAAAAATTATTGAACTTGATTTTGAGTATTGGCGACACCTAAACCCTGCCCCCTCATACCCAGACCACGGCCACCCATATGACCATTGCCCATTGGGCCAAACATACCTAGTTCCTCAAAAATTGCTTTGGCCTCATCTACCTTGCCATCCTGCATCAATTGATGGGCTTGGGACACTTTGTTGAAAGTATCCTGATTGATTTTGGCTTCTAGGTCAGTGGTTTGCTGACGCATTTCAGCTACCCGTGCTGTCATGGCTGTCTGCCAAGCACTATAGTCGTTATTGGTGATGGCTTGCTGAACTTGCTGACGATCATCGTTGATTTTGACAGCGTCGTCACTCCTGCCACCAAAAGCAAAGCTGGTAGAAGCTACCACAGCCGTGGTCACCAATAGACCCAAAAAGGCTACTAATAAATATTGTTTTTTCTCCATAAATTATTTTTGTTAATTATTAAGTGGGAATCGGCCTAACTCCTCTTGCATTAATTAATACGCTGGCCGGTCAGAAATTATTTCAAAATCAAATTATGGCTGAAAAAACATTGGTGGTGGAGGTGGCCCAACTCTTTGGACCCAGGGCTTGATATTTTCACAGATAAAATGATCGTCGTCTGACATCTGGCCAATCAGCATCACTCTTTGACCAATCTGGAATTCATCAGTACTAGTACTGATGATCCATGACCTGCCAAGAAAATCTTCAACCGTAATAGCGCTAGAATCTACATTGGTGATAATGCCAGCCAAGTGTCCTTTGTCGGGCTCTACTAACATACGCCCACCTTGACGAAACATTTGTTTGTAAAGCGGTACGCGCCTAAAAAATGCCTCTTCTAGCTTCTGACCCAAACCGAGCGAATACATGGCCACACCCAAGAGCATGCTCAAAACAATGCTAAATAATACTATGACTAGCGGATGATATTTATAGCCACGTTTGGTATTCTTGAAATCATACCAAGCCAAAAAGCAAAACAATGACAAACTCAACAACCAGAATAATGGCAAATTAACCCACAATCTCTTCAGGGGGCTGAAACCAGGCGCCATCTCCACCCAAGTGGCATGCTGAAAAATAAAAATAGTCGCCGATGATGCTAGGCCACCAAAGAATATCGCCAGCCCAAAAGCTAGCCACAACAAATAATTTTTAAATAAAAATTCCCAGCGCTTTTTGGGCTGAATATTTTGCTCTTTGATTTTATCTAAAATTTCTTGACCGGAATTTTCCATATATTTATTTTTTAAATTCTTTTTGCAAAGATTTTTTGGCTCGACGCAACAAAGTGCCGACTGTACTCACTGGTTTTTTGATAATATCTGATATTTCTTCATAGCTTCTATCTTCTAAATATTTTAAAATAATCACTTCTTTATATTTCAAGTCCAAACTATCCAAAGCTCGAGACATTTTTTCTTTCAGAATGCCTTGGTCTAAACTTTGATTGATATCAAAATCACTGGCCAGCTGTTCACAGGACTCCCAGTCCAGATCAAACAATGACAACTGTGGCCGACTCTTATTCTTGCGATAATTGCTAATTACTTGGTTATGAGTAATACGATACAGCCAAGAAGAAAATTTCAAACTCTGATCAAAGTCATTTAAATTTTGATAAACCTTGATAAACACTTCCTGCAACAAATCCTGTGCATCGTCCGAGCTCAGGCCAGAAATTCTCTGGATAAAACGCAGTAATTTTTTTTCATAACGTTGAACCAAATACAAAAAATTCTCTTGATCAAACAAGGTCATCCTAACCAGCTCTATATCGCTTTTTTCAAACTTATCCTCATTGATCACCATAGTTTTTAATACGCAAACAAACCAATATTTATTTCAAAACCACTCATGGCACAAGGCCATAAACCCAATTAAAGCATAACAAAAATACTCCTAAACTCAAAGGGGTATTTAATATTGACCGGTAGAAAACTACAACCACTTTTTCTTATAAAAAACCGGCACAAAAACACCTACGATCACAAAAGATATAGCTAAAACACATACACAAAAGCTAGTGGATGGGCGGCAATAGTGGGAATAGTTATAATAATATTAAAATTTAAAAATTGTTTGCTCTCTGTCCGGGCCAACGGAAATAATGTCTATTTTCCCGCCAGTGTATTGCTCGATGAAATCAACTATTACTTTAATAGCTGACGGCAAATCATTGTAGTTCTCCAAGTCAGAAATGGTTGTCTGCCAGCCGTCAAATTCTTTATAGACCGGCTCACAATTATACAAAATCTCTGAAAAACGCGGGAAAAAATCTATCTCCTGATTGGTTTTTAATTCCTGACCCGCATAAAAAATATCTGGCCCCAAGTATTTGTAAGCTACACCTAATTTAATTTTTTTGAACTTATCCAAAACATCAACTTTGGTCAGCGTCAAGCTCTGGTCGTTGTATTGCATGGCATATTTCAAGGCCACCAAATCCAACCAACCATTGCGACGAGTGCGTCCAGTAGTGGCGCCATATTCATCGCCCAGCAAGCGTACAGCAATGCCTAAGTTGAACTGGTCATCGGCCTGCAAATATTCATCAATTTTATCCGCGTGTTCGGCTTTTTCTTGCTCACGAGTTATGCCTTGTTCGCAATATTTTTCGCTCAGCAAGCCCCCAAACTCGGTGGGAAAAGGCCCATGACCGACTCTGGTCATATAGAAGGCCTTGGCAATACCAAAAACGTGATCTACCTGACCCTCCCTAAGGCCAGCCCCTTTGGCTAGGCCAGCTATAGTGCAGTCAGAAGAGGTCTGATATTTGGTGGTGCCGTGATCAATACTCAATAATGTGCCTTGAGCGCCTTCTAATAGAATTTTTTTCTTAGACACCAAAGCATTTTGCACAAATTTTTCTAAATCTATAATATAGGGCTTTAATTTATTGGCAAAATCACCGGTATATTTAGCCACTATGGCTTCAACATCCAAAATTGTTTCAGGATTAAAATAAATTCCTGAAGCCAAATGCGGGTGAGCCAAAACTTCTTTAGCCACATTTTTATCTAAACCCGCTAAAATACTTTTTTTACTGGCCAAATATTTTGTTAACTTTTCTCTAAATAAATCTTTGTTAAAAATATCGTTGAGAAACAAAGAGTGCCGAGCAGTATAATCCGTATATAGTGGCCCGATGCCTCGGCCAGTGGTGCCAATCTGTTGTGCTTTGTCACCAATCCTGTCTATCAAAATATGATAAGGCAAAACCAATGGGGCCTGATGACTGATTTTAAAATTTTTGACATCAATTCCGGCAATATGCAAAATATCCAATTCATCAATGACCGCCTGCGGATCAAAAGCCACACCGCGACCAATGACATTTATCTTGCCTGTCACGTCATGCAAAATACCAGAAGGCAAAAGATGAAAAATATGTTTTTGGCCTTTGACTACTATGGTGTGGCCAGCATTAGCTCCACCTGTGCCACGGATAATAATATCCGCCCAAAGTGCCGCCAGCAAATCAACCAACTTTCCTTTGCCTGTATCTCCCCATTGATTGCAGACCACGGCTAGACATTGTTTGTCTTGCAAAAATTTATCCAACAAATCATGACGCATATTTTTATAAAAAATTATTTCTTAAAAACAAAGTCCAGCAACACGCCAACAACCAATACCAAGCCAGACAGAATAAAAATAAAATAATTATTCCATTTTTCTTTGGAAGATACCAAGGTGTCCAAAATATAAGCCAAAGCTTGATGATCAGCTTCGTCTAATTTTTCGGGATGATCCAACTTTTCACGCAATCCATGCTCTATAATAACACGCGAACGCTTTTTTGATATATCAAAACGATGAATATAATAAACTATAAAACCAATAGTGCCAACATACCATGATATTTTTACCCAAGTATTACTGTAAAAATTCAGCACAATAATAACACGATAAGCAAAAGTGGCGACAATGCCGACCCAGAAGTAAAACAAACGGATTGCTTTTGAGTGTGTTTTTATATTTTCCATATTATTTATTATCTTTCTTAGCGCCATCAATCACCCTTAGTTGTGGCTGATCTAATTGCTGCTCGTCTATACCACCGCATAATACTCTAAAATTACCTGATTTGATTTCTGGAAACTGTTGCGCCAAATCATGCTGCGCTGCCTCAGCTTCTCTGTCGGTAGAAAAAATAAATTCTTTATGCATGTGTTCTGTATCATTTGGCATTAAAATAAATTTTCCGCCATCATCTTTACCAACGATAAAACGAATTGGATTGACACCATCAACCTCGTCCTCTGCTTGATCAACAACCCAAATAGACCACTTACCCCTTGTTTCTTTGCCGGCCTCACGACGTTCTTCGTATCTAGCTATTTGTTCATCTACATCCGACATAATATCATCTATTTCGCCAGTTTTTTCTAAACGATCCTGAAAAGCTTGATTTATTCTATTTTGATCTAAATTTATAATGTTATTAGGTATTCTTTCTGGAGACATATTTTTATTTATTTAATAATTGCCCAATCAGTATAACAAAAAATCGCCAAATCGGCGATCTTGGTTTGAAAAATAATTGTTTGACTGGCAAAAAATTATAACTAACCCTTCTTATGCCTTTTGGCGGCTTTGGCCTCAAGCATCAATCTTTTTATTTCCAATCTTTTTGGAGTTTTCTTGGAGCGTGATTTTTGCCTATCTGTTCCCACGGCGATTCTGTGTGCCATATAGCTTATTCTTGTAAATTATAAATATCAGCTATTATAGCTGTTTATCAGAATAAAATCAAGCTTAGACGGACTATTTGCGATATAAATTTGTCCCAGCCGCTTCAGCTCCACTCTCGTCTGTGGCCAAACAATTATTTCCTGAAATTAAACTTGCCATTAATCTCGACGACCTCTACCTTGACCTGAATCGCGATTTGATTCCGGACTATTGGCAGAATCCACATTGCCTTCATCTTTACTTTCACCGTTATTTGATCGACTGCTATCATTATCTCTTGAGTTTTTCATGACACCGCCATTCCCACTATTTGGAGCTGGCTCAATATACACATCACTATCATCCCGCTCGAGCATCTGATCGTATTTACTAATGGCTTCTTTGGCTTCATTAATTTTTTTCACCATCTTCTCATCCTTTTTATTTTTAGCAATATCACTGATGTTGTCCAAATATTTTACCATGGATTCCTGTTTCTTCTTCAAAACTTCCCTAGCTTTCTGAGAATCTTCCGCGTCTTCAATTTTTTGAGAGGTCTCAATGGCCGAGTCAAAATTATTTACCGCCTCATCAATGCTCTGTTCAATATTATTATTGACTTTTTCCACCTGATCGCTGTCTTTTTTAGCGTCATCTTGCCCAGCCAGATTCAAGGCCTCTTTAAGACGGCGTTCTGACAATTTATTCAAAGTGTCTACTTTGGCATTTTTAGTCAAAGATAATTGTTGTTCGACATTTTCAATAGTTTTTTTCAGAGGATAAAGGACGCTACCTGGAGTGACTTGGTCATTATTGACTGCATAGACGGCCGTGCCACCCAAAACCACAAAAATTGCCAAAGCTGTCAGTGAAACTTTAGCCACCAAAGAATGGGGATGAAAAAATATTTTAACAAATTTTTGCAAATTTTTTAACAATACCAAACCACGAATTTTAAATTTAATTTTAAAGTCAGCTCTTTTACTAAGCCTGGCTTTGGGTAATTTAGATAATTGTTGTTCCAAATCTTCCATATTTGTCTGGTTAAAAATTTTTTAACTTGCCTCTTAGCTTGACCAAGCTACGACTGATCCTAGTACGAATGGCGCCATCTTCTTTACCCAACAATTCGGCAATTTCCGTATTGCTTAGCTGATCCACAAATCTCATCAGCAAAACTTCCTTGTCACTTTCCTCCATATTATTGATCTCTTTCAAAACCATCTCCAACTCATAGCCCAACTCAATTTTTTGAATATCGCTTCGCGTGCTAAATGTATTTTCCGCAAGCTCCACCTCCCGATTGGCTGTCCGATAATAATTAACCAAATGATTGTGGGCAATAGCATAAATCCATGATTGAAAAGATCTGTTCTGATCAAAACCGTCAAAATTATCCAAGGCCTTCAAAAACACTTCGGAGGTCAAATCCTCGGCCAGCTCTCGCTTGAAGCCAACTCGATACAAAAAATAGGTATATATTTTATCCTTATATTGATTATAATACCCTATAAAATTATTGTGGCTGATCTCCATATTAATATACAAATAACTCGGCAGATTGTCTCACATTAATATAGCAGAATACTAAGTTTAGTCAAAAACCTAGTTAATATACACCAAAAACCTCAATCTGTAACATAATTATTATTATTTTGTAATATATCTATATAAGTTTAGCGCTAATAAATCAAACTAATTATTAAACAAAAATGTATGACAAAAAAACTTACTAAAAAAGCATTGCCGATACTTGGAGCATTGTTAATCGCCATTTTTTCTTTTTGGGGTATCAGCTCGGCTCTAGCCGTGGATGACACCACTCCTCCCTCTGCGCCCACTAGTCTGACGGCTATGGCTATTTCCTCCGCCCAAATAAATTTGGCCTGGACAGCGTCAACTGACGATGTGGCGGTCACTGGTTATGCGATTTTTAGAAACGGTGCAGAAATCGCTAATGTAGCCACTACTACATTCAATGATGTCGGTCTAACGGCCTCAACTACTTATGCCTATGCTATCAAGGCCTATGACGCGGCTGGCAATAGATCCGAATTTTCAAGCACAGTGTCAACTTCTACTTTGGCCACAACTGTTGATACGACAATCCCTAGTGCGCCTACTAATCTGACCGCTACCGCCGTCTCCACCAGCCAAATAAATTTGGCCTGGACAGCGTCAACTGACAATATTGCTGTTGTTGGCTACAAAATTTTTCGGAATGGCACGCAAATTGCGACTTCCACAAACACTACTTTCTATAATACTGACCTGATAGCTTCCACGACTTACAGCTACGTGATCAAGGCCTATGATGCGGCTGACAATGTGTCAGCTGACTCTAATACTGCGTCAGCCACTACTTTTGCGGTGACCGCCGATACCACAGCCCCCAGCGCGCCCAGCAATCTAACAGCCCTAGTTGTTTCTTTTAGCCATGTAAACCTAAAATGGTCGACTTCAACTGACAATATCGCTGTTGTTGGCTACAAAGTTTTCAGGGACGGCTTGGAAATTACTACTGTAAAAAACGCCCATTTTAACGATATTGGCCTGACTGCCTCGACCACCTATAGCTACATGGTCAAGGCCTATGATGCAGCCGGTAACTTATCTGCCAGCTCCAATACTATCACCATCACTACTTTGCCGAACAACGATGGAACTTGCGACTGTGATTGTGACTGCGATTGCGATGGCCATAATAATAATGAGAATGGTGATCGCAAGGGCTGGCAAGAACAAAAAAAATTTGGACATGCTTTTTCCCAAATGAATAAATACAAGAATAAAATTACCAAATCATTTGGTAAAAATAAATAAAATTTAGCCGATTTTAACTTATAAAACAAAAAATACCCACTTCCTTGAGAGGCGGGTATTTTTTATACTAAATCATTTTTTTATACTTTAATGATCTCCAAGGACAAACTCTCCAACGGCAAGCCCTGATACTGTTTTTTGCTAATATCTTTATTCTCGCTCAAAATATTGACTTGCAAGCCAGCTTGTTTAACTCTAGCAATATAATCATCCCTCAAAAGAGCGCCACCAACACAGCCGGCTATCAAATCTTCATTGCTCCTCTGCTCCTCGGATAATTCCTCAAGTAAAACAATGTCGGAAATATACATCTTACCGCCCTGCTTCAAAACTCTACGAGCTTCTTGAAAAACTTTTAATTTATCCGGTGCTAAATTAATAACACAATTGCTAATAATAACATCAATGGAATTATCGTCTATGGGTAAATTTTCAATTTCCCCTAATTTGAATTCTACATTTTTATAATTATATTTTTCTGCAATGGATTTTGCTTTTTCGATCATTTCTTGGGTCATGTCCACCCCAATGACCTTGCCGATATTAGCAACTTTTTTGGCAGCCAAAAAGGCGTCAAAACCAGCCCCACAACCAAGATCCAAAACAATGTCTCCAGCTTTTATTTTACTGATAGCAATTGGATTCCCACAACCCAAGCCCATGTTAGCTTCTGGTATAGAAGTCATCTCTTCGTCAGAGTAGCCAATGCTTTTAGAAATTTGCTGGCTAGCATCTGAACTACAACTACATTTACAGCCACAACCAGAGGACTGCTTAGCTAGTTTAGCATAACTTTGTTTGACGACTTGTTTAATTTTATCTGATTCCATAAAAATAATTATATTAAAAAAACCCTTGTTTTGCTACCACCTTGGCAAAACGAACAATGGTGACTTTTTATCACTATGAGCTTGGCACACTTATTCTCCTAAGCAATCTTTTATATTATATATTTCTATGCTACTTGGTGAAGCACCACCAACTAATTCTTCAGCTCTTTTTTCTCCTAGTTTGTCAACAAAACATTTTTGAGCACTCTCGGTAATTTCCGTTGGTAACTTACTGGTGTCCACACCCAAATCATACAATATTTTTTCCTGCGTATCATTGAGTATTGGATGATCAAAGGATCTCTCTTCAAACGCTGGAGCATCTTTTGGTAGTGACTGGTAACCCTCAATATTTGATGACAAATAGCTATTCAACACCAACTTAATCAGCTTATCCCTGCTGTTCATTGGGTTAAAAACGAAAATCACCACCAGAGAAATAAGAGCCAAAAAAATAATAGCGACCAAAAATTTAATAATTTTTTTCATAATTTTAATTTAATATTAAACATTATAAGTATACCAGAAAACCACCCTTTTGTAGATGGACTCTACTGGGATACTACAGCAATCCGTCTTAACCCTAAATTATAATGTGAAGAATGATTGTGCTTAATCTCGTTTAATTTTCAAAAAATAACTAGCTATATAATTAGCAATTGGTATAGAAAGTATAATACCTATACTACCCACTAACGTTCTAATTATCTCCGTGGCAATGAATTCATTATTCATTACTTGCGAGAAACTAAGCCCGCTAACATCACTCCTAGTAAACAACATAAGTAATGGTAAAGAAGCGCCAGCATAGGCAAAAAACAAAGTATTTATCATAGATGTAATGTGATCAACCCCTACCTTTAAGCTTCGTCCATATATTTGTTTATTACTCAACTGCAAATTAGCCCGTTTTAATTGCTCTACTGTAGATACCTGACTTATTATAACATCATCCAAAACTCCCAGAGTGCCAATAAGTATGCCCGCTAATAACAATCCCTGTAAATTTAAATTTCCCTGACTGATGTCCATCAGATAAGATGCCTCTTCTGAATACCCGGTCAATTGAGCGACCTTGGTAACCCAAAATGATAATAGAGCTGTAAAAAGCAAAGATACAATTAAAGATAAATTAGCTATGTGTGCTTTTTTATTTATTCCTTGTGTAAAATAAATAGCAAAAATTAAAATTATAATCGCTCCTGACACGCTAATCATTACTGGGTTTGCTCCACTTAGTATCTGCGGAATAATGAATTTTAAAATTACAATAAAGCTAGCCGCTAAAGCGAGTAAGGAGCGTAATCCTTTCCATCTACCAATAGCTATAACGCTTAAAATAAAAATTATTGTTAGCCATATAATAGGGCTACTCCTATCATAATCCAAAACAAAAAATATACTATTGCCGTCAACATCCTGACTATAACTAACTATAACTTTATCACCTTTTTTATAGACCTGAGAAGATAAAACTTGAAAATTATTAATTCCTTCAAAAGTTATCTCCTGATCTTTGAAACTACCCTCTAAACCCCTTAGCTTTAAATTTTGTTGGTTAATACTTCCCACTTCATCAATAATCTCTTTTTGCTCAATAACCTCAATAACTTGGGCTGTGAACATTTCTTCTGGTTTTTGTTCTTGAGCTAAAGAAAAAATAGGTATAAGAAGTAATAATAAAAAAAATATTTTTTTCATATAAAGAATTATAGCAAAAAAAATGTGTAAATTCTATTTATTAATTATCTTAATTGCTTTCCCTTCTATTAGGGCCTCTGTTATTTTTTTGTAGGCCGAGGATAAAATCCTCTGAAAAGTGCTTTGCGATGTTTTCATTTTTTTAGCGCATTCATTCTGATCTAGGTCTTTAATATTTTTTAATCTTAAGGCCTCCATTTCTTCAATGGTTAACTGAACTTCATCAAGCGTACTCAAGGGAATACCCCTTGGTTTAAAATACGTTTCTTTAAAAGAAAAACCTAA
>CALMZN010000018.1 GCA_937870675.1 uncultured bacterium | reverse complement strand
CCTAAAGAGAGGACAGCATGGAAACATCCATCAGAATCAACAACTTGACGAAAAAATTTGGCAAAGTGTCCTGGGTCAGTTGGAATTATTGATCAGCAGGGCTAATTTTACCACCTGGTTCAAAAATACTTTTTTGGCCGAGTTTGATAACCAGCAAATTGTGATTGGAGTGCCCAATTCCTTTACCAAGGTTTGGCTAGAAAAAAAATACCACGACCATATTACCAAGGCCCTAGAAAACATTTTATCAAAAAGTAATCTACAAGTTATCTACAGAGTCGAAAATAGGGGAAATTTAGCTAATATTAGCAAAGATGTTAAAGTTATTGACAAGCCAGTAGAAGAGCTTGTGCACAACCCAAACCCACGGCCAAAAACAAGTAATAAATATGGCTTAAACCAAAATTATACCTTTAATTCCTTTGTTGTTGGCCCAGGTAATGAGTTGGCTCAGGCAGCAGCTATGGCCGCAGCCCAAAAACCGGGGGAAATGTATAATCCTTTGTTTATATATGGTGGTGTTGGTTTGGGCAAAACCCACCTAGCCCAAGCCGTTGGCAACTATATTTTAGCTAAAAATCCCCAAAAAAAGGTGCTTTATATAAACAGTGAAAAATTCACCAATGACTTTATTTTTGCCATAAAAAGGGGCCAAACAGATGAATTTAAGAACATTTATCGCAATGTCGATGTCTTGTTGATAGATGATATTCAGTTTATTGCCGGAAAAGAGCAAACCCAAGAGGAATTTTTTCACACCTTCAATGCCTTACACCAAAACAACAAGCAAATAGTACTTTCTTCTGATCGGCCACCAAAAGCGCTTGGTGGTGTTGAAAATAGATTAATCTCCCGTTTTGAGTGGGGCATGATTGCTGACATTTCTTTCCCGGATCTAGAAACCAGAGTGGCTATCTTAGAAATAAAATGTCAACAAAAAAATTATCATTTAGAAAAAGCTCTGACTCAACTGGTAGCTGAAAGTATCCAGGAAAATATCCGCGAGCTAGAAGGAGCGCTAAACAGAATCATTGCCTTTCATCAACTAAACAACACGCGACCATCTTTAGAAAGTGTGCGCTCACTTTTGGGTGGCATTTCAGCCAACCCAAAAAAGGCCGGGCTAACTACCAAAAAATTATTAAAAACTGTTGCTGAATTTTTTGATATTAACATGGACGAGTTGCTTGGCGCCAGTCGCAAAAAAGAATTGGTCATGCCACGACAAATTGCTATGTACTTGATGCGCGAGCAAATGAAATCCTCTTTCCCAAACATTGGACACGAGATTGGTAGTCGTGATCACACCACAGCCATGCACGCTTGCGTAAAAATATCTGAATTGGTGGCAAGCGACGAGCGTGTAAAAAATGATGTTGCTGTGCTTAAACAAAAGCTCTATGAATAAACTGTTAATTAGTCGGTGTGATTCTGTGTGAATGTCTTTGAAAATAATTTTTTTTTGAAACTAAAACCAAAATTACTTTTTTTTACACAAAGTTGTCCTGTGGTGATGCACAAGGTGGATTAACAAATAAACGCAAAATTACTGAACAAATACTTTATACAACACTAACTTATCAACATATGCACCACACCTACTACGACTATATAATATATAAACTAATAATAAGTATATGAAAATCATTTGTACGCAAGAAAATTTAAACTATGGGTTGGGCTTGGTCTCACATATTGCTAATAAAAACAGCAATTTACCCATATTAAATAATGTTTTAATAAAAGCGGAGAAAGAAGGTATTACCCTAATAACCACCGACCTAGAGATTGGTGTAAAAGTTTTTGTGCGCAGTAAAGTAGAGGAGGAGGGTGCTTTTACCGTGGATGCCAAATTATTAAACAATTTTATTAATTTATTACCAAAAGAAAATATTACCCTGACCTTGGGTGAAGATAATAATTTGGAAGTGAAAAGCAAGAATCAAGATACCACTATTCGTGGTATGGAAGCCGAGGACTTTCCACTTATACCAGAAATCCCCAAGGACAATGAAATTGAGATTTTATCCTTAGACCTTAAAAAAAGTTTAAGCCAAGTAATATTTGCCGCCTCACTAGACAATACTAGGGTAGAAATAAACGCGGTTAATTTTAATTTCAAAGGAGAACAGCTGACTTTGGCGGCCACCGACAGCTATCGTTTGGCCGAAAAGAAAATAAAAATTGCCAACCAGAGCAAAGAAAGTAATTTAATAATCCCCCTAAAAACACTACAAGAATTGTTGCGCATTTTAAATGAAAATTCCGAAAAAAATCTAAAAATATATTTTAATGAAAATCAAATAATGTTTTCATTAGATGGTGTGGAGCTGGTCTCGCGGGTGATTGATGGCAACTACCCGGACTATAAGCAAATTATTCCCGATAAATTTAATACCAACATCAAGTGTGATGCTGATAAACTATTGCCAGCCATCAAGGCCGTGTCACTTTTTTGTAAACAGGGGATTAATGACGTTCGGGTTAGTTTTGATAATGTCACCAACGAAATTGTTATTACCACCGCTTCAGCGCACGCTGGCAAAAGCTTGGCCAAGGTGCCAGCCGAAATAAAAGGAGAAAATAACGACATTATTTTTAACTACCGCTATATTATAGATGGGTTAAATAATATTGATCAAAAAGAGGTGTTTATTAACATAAACAACAACACCTCCCCAGGGCTGATAGGGCCAGTGGGCCACGACGATTATATTTATCTAGTTATGCCCATTAGGCAATAGCTTGTGGAAATGTTTTTTACAAATTATTATAAATTTGCTATAATATATTGACACTCGAAAATCCCTGCGTCGAACAGGAATTTGTCGGGCGCTATAGATATATGTAATTTCAGAAATGAAGCAAGAAACATCCGTGCGCGATCTAGGGTGTTTTTTGTTTTTATTAACAGTAAATTGCCCAGATATTTTAAATTTGTTATTATAAGGACATGATAGCTTATTTAAAGGGAAGCGTATTAAAAAAAGACCAAAAAGCCACCATAATAAATGTTAATGGTGTTGGTTATGAGGTTTTTTTGAAAAACAAAGACATTGCCAATCTTCAAGTCAATGAATTTGTGGAGTTTTTTATTCACTCTTATGTAAAAGAAGACGCCTTAGACCTCTACGGCTTTGTCAATCCAGAAGAACTGGCCTTTTTCAAACAACTACTGCAGGTGTCTGGCATTGGCCCTAAGACAGCTATGAGCGTTATGTCTTTGGCTGAAGTGCTGGACCTGAAGCGAGCCATTACCAGTGGTAACCCCAGTTTTTTGCAACAGGTCTCTGGTATTGGCAAAAAAACAGCTGAGCGCCTAGTGGTGGAACTGAAAGAAAAATTTATTGATGAGGTGTCAGCCGACGGCGCTCTTATCAACACTGACCAACAAGTAATATCGGCCTTGGTCTCCTTGGGGTACAAAGAGCGCGAGGTTATGGAAATGACTAGGGGCCTGGAACTTGAGGGCGACTTGTCAGATAAAATAAAACAGGTCTTAAAAAATACCAAAAAATAATCATGAACATAGTTGTTGACCAAGAAAAAAACTATGATAATTTGTTGTACCGAAATTTTATTTCGGGCAACTTTTTGCAGAGTAGTGTTTGGAAAGATTTTTTAAAAAGGCAAAATAAAAAATATTGGCCACTGGTGGCCACTGATGAGGGTGTTGTTTTGGCTTTGTGCTTGGTGTATGAGACCGACTTGCCCTTGGGCTTGAGTTATTTGACGGCACCAAAGGGTCCGATTTTTTTAAAAAAAATAAGCGTAGAAAAAAAACAGGAATTAAGCAAGTTACTTTTGTCAAAAGCCAGAGATATTTGCTTGTCTACAAAAAAAAGAGAAGAAATATTTTTTCGTCTAGAACCAAATACGGATATTAAAATTCCTAAGCTAAAAAAAAGCAAGGATATTCACCCGCGCGACACTTGGATTTTGGATTTACAGCAAAGTGAAGAAGAAATTTTGAGCAAGATGCGCCCTAAAGTCAGATACAACATTGCTTTGGCCAAAAAAAATGGCGTGCAAATAAAATTTAGTCGAGAAAAAAATGATCTTAAAGAATTTTTGCGTTTGATAAAATTAACAGCTACTCGTAATCAGATTTCCATACACAGCGACGAGTACTACAAATTGCTCTGGGAAACGCTAGTGGATAATCGCGCTGGCATTTTGGCCGTGGCCGAATATCGTGGTGAGGTAATTGCCGCTAATCTTTTGGTAAATTTTGGGCAGAGTTGTGTTTATTTGCATGGTGGCTCAGATTATGAACATCGACACCTGATGGCTCCTCACCTTTTGCAGTGGGAGAGTATCAGGCAGGCAAAGGTCGCTGGTTTTTTGGTTTATGATTTTTGGGGTATTGCACCAAAAGGTGATAGCCATCCTCGCTGGGAGGGCATTACGCGCTTTAAGAAGGGCTTTGGTGGGCAACGCCTGGTTTCTTGTGGGGCTTATGATTTTGTTTATCACCCCACTTGGTATCAGGTTTATCATCTTGGTCGAAAGCTAGTTAATAAAGTAAGAAATTTACGATGATCAAAAAGGTTTTGATTTCCGCAGCCGGTCGTGGTACTCGCATGCTTGATTTGGGTAAAGACAAGCCCAAACACTTAATCGAGGTCAATAATAGGCCCTTTTTGTATTATTTGCTAAGTAATTTGAAAAAAGCTGGTTTTAGTGACATAACCATGGTGGTTGGCTACAAAAAAGAATTTATGGAAAAATTTTTTAGCCAGCATCAAGACGAATTCAATATCTCCCTAGTAAATCAGTTTGAAATTTTGGGAGACCAGCGTTATGGCACGGCCTGTCCACTAGAGTGCATTCGTCAGCTGATGAGTGGCGACAATTTCTTGTCAGTGAATGGTGATAATATTTATGCCGTAGAAGACCTAGCTAACCTAAACACAGTTGATGATTTTTCCTATGTGGCTGGCTTTCCACATCCTGAGCCACAAAACTACGGCGTCTTACAAGTAGACGAAAATGGTTTATTAAAAAACATTGTTGAAAAACCAAAAAGTCCAGTTGGCAATCTTATTAATACTGGTCTTTACAAATTCAGTCCAGAGGTGTTTAGTTATTTAGATAGAATTGGTTTGTCACCGCGCGGCGAGTATGAGCTGACCGATGTTGTCAATCTGATGGCCAAAGACGGCAAGGTTAAGGTAATGAGTGTTAAAGGAATTTGGTTGGATTTTGGGAAACCAGCCGATATACCAAAAGTAGAAAACTATTTGAACGGGCATGATTAAAAAAATAATAAAAAAATTAATCGGAAAAAAAATATTATCGCGCTATCATTATTTTTTGGCGCGAACCGCTTCTTTTGTCTATGGATCGCCCAGTGAAAAAATGATTGTCATTGGCGTGACCGGCACCAATGGCAAAACTACTACCGTAAACATTATTTCCCAATACCTAGATTGCTTACAAAAGAAAAACGGCCTGGCCTCAACCGTGAATTTTAAAGTTGGTGATAAAAAATGGCTTAACAAAAAGAAGATGACCATGCTCGGTCGTTTTCAAACCCAAGCCCTACTCAGACAAATGCTAAAAGCCGGTTGCGAGTATGCCATCATTGAAACATCTTCGCAGGGCATTGAGCAGTATCGTCACATTGGCATCAATTATGATGTATTGATTTTTACTAATTTAAGCCCCGAGCACATTGAGGCGCACGGTAGTTTTGAAAATTATCGAGCGGCCAAAGAAAAACTTTTTGCTGGGCTGAATTCTTTGCCAAAGAAAAACATCAATGGCCAGGAAATAAAAAAAATTATAATTAGCAACATTGATGATTCAGAAACACTTCGCTTGAAAAAATATCAGCCCGATAAATTTCTAACCTATGGGTTTGAAAATAGCGGCGACTACCAGGGGACAAACCTGCAAGCCGGAGAGGGTATGGTTTCATTTAAATTAAATAGCCAAGAAATCAGGGCCAAATATTTGGGCAAATTTAACGCCTATAATATTTTGGCTGCTCTGACTTGTTTGAGTGCTTTGGGGTTAGACACCAAGCAAGCAGTTTCTTGTGGCTTGCGCAACATACCTGGTCGCCAAGAATGGATCAAATTAGGACAAAATTTTAAAATAATGGTTGACTATGCCCCAGAACCAGAGAGCTTGGGACAGCTTTATGAGGCCATCAAAGAAGTAAGTAGAAACAAACTCATTCATGTTTTGGGCTCGTGTGGCGGTGGTCGTGATCAAGCTAGGCGTCCGATTTTAGGTAAAATGGCCGGTAAAATGGCCGATCTAGTGATAGTAACCAATGAAGATCCCTATGACGATGACCCGCAAATGATTATTGATAATGTGGCCCAAGGAGCGCTGGAGGCCGGAAAAGAGCTTAATAAGACATTATTAAAGTATCTTGATCGCCGAAAAGCCATTAAAAGGGCGCTATCTGAGGCCAAGGAAAATGATTTTGTCTTAATAACCGGTAAGGGCGCCGAACAATTTATTTGTGTGGCCAATGAAAAAAAGATACCTTGGGACGATAGAATGGTTGTCAAAGAAGAGTTGAAAAACCTTAATTTGTCAACAAAATAAGGGTTTTTATAAGGCGTGGTGGTGCTCGCACTGTTAAACGTCGTGTAGCGACCAGTTTAACAGTGTGGATAAAGTGTGTGCAAAGAGTGGTTTTTGTGGATATTTTAGCAAAAATTCGTTAAAATTTGACAAACATAAAAAATTGTATATATAGTATTTTTGGCTAATATTAGCAATTTGTTTATAAAAAAAATATTTAAAGAAAAAAAATGGGTCAAATCCTTGACATGGACCCTAAATTTTGTTATCATCCAGACATGAATTTTTTCGCGACTAATATAGATTAGTCAATTTGTAATCAAAGACTGACCCAAAATATATGGGTGAGTTTCTTTTTTTATGCTACAAAATAAGCAATTTTGTGACGCTTAGCTAAATATTTATTACTAAATATAAAGGTTTATGTCTCAAACTAAGCTTGCGACCTCTCGTAAATATTTTACACCTTTACGTGAGGCCATTCCCTTGCCCGATTTGATAGAAATCCAAAAAAAATCATACCATTGGTTTTTTCAAGATGGCTTAAAGGAATTATTTGATGAGATTTCACCCATTAAAGATTTTATTGGCCGAGATTTAGAATTATTCTTTTTAGAATATTATTTGGATGAGCCGAAGTTTGATGAGGTGACTGCTAAAAGTAAAAATCTTACTTTTGAGGCGCCACTGAGAGTCAATGTCCGTTTGTCAAACAAACGCACCAACGAGGTCAAGGAGCAGGAAATTTATTTAGGGGACTTCCCCTTGATGACTGATCGAGGCACCTTCATAGTCAATGGTGTGGAAAGAGTGGTGGTGTCTCAATTGATTCGTAGTGCCGGAGTTTTCTTTTCTTCAGAAATACACCGTGGTCGTCGTTACTATGGCGCCAAAATTATCCCCAACCGCGGAGCTTGGTTAGAAATAGAAACTGATGCCAGCAATGTAATTTATGTAAAAATAGATCGCAAGCGCAAAGTGCCAGTCACTTCACTATTGCGAGCTTTCGGTGTTTCTAGCGACGAGGAAATATTAAAATTATTTTCTGATGTTGATACTCACCCTGAAGTGAAATTTATCAAAGCAACTATTGCCAAAGATATTGCGCACAATGAAGCTGATGGTTTGCGAGAGGTATATCGTCGCATCAGACCAGGCGATCTAGCCACGGTTGACAACGCGCGCAGTTTGATCCGCTCTATATTTTTTAATTTTGATCGTTATGATTTTGGACGGGTGGGTCGCTACAAGATAAACGCGCGTTTTAGTTTGGATATTCCCAACAACAAAGAAACCAGAGTATTGCGCGTGGAGGACTTGGTTTTGGTTATTAAAGAAATTATTAGATTGAACCTGACTCAAGACGAGGCCGATGACATTGATCACTTGGGTAATCGACGCGTCAGAGCAGTTGGTGAGTTGGTGCAAAATAGATTTAGAATTGGTTTGGCTCGCATGGAGCGCATTGTCAAAGATCGCATGAGCACCTTAGACATCAATAATTTGACGCCCAGTCAATTGATTAATGCCCGGCCGGTTATTGGTGTTATTAAGGAGTTTTTTATGAGCTCCCAACTTTCACAATTCATGGATCAGGTCAATCCTTTGGCCGAGCTAGAACACAAGCGCCGACTTTCTGCTATGGGGCCAGGCGGTCTTTCTCGCGAAAGAGCGGGCTTTGAGGTTCGTGATGTGCACCGCACCCACTATGGTCGCATTTGTCCAATTGCCACACCCGAAGGGCCAAACATTGGTTTGGTCGGGCACTTGGCCTCTTATGCTAGGGTCAATGATTTTGGTTTTATTGAAACACCATTTAGAAAAGTTTTGCACGATATTGAAAATGATCCAAAAATCACCGAAGGCAAGATTGCTAGAGTAGATATTAAAGACCCAAAAAGCAAAAAAGTTTTAATAAGCGCCAACGAGGTTATTAGTGCAAGCCGCGCCAAGGAATTAGCCAAGATAAAAGAAATAGAAGTGGTGCCGATTAAGCCACTAGTCACCAAAGAAATTGTTTATTTGGACGCCTTTGAAGAAGAAAAATACAACACTTGCGCTTCGACCGCGGCCACTGATGAACATGGTTATTTTGAAAATGGTTTTGCTGAGATCAGAATAAAAGGCAACCCGACTTTTGACACAGTTGATAAAATAGATTTAATGGATGTGGCACCGCATCAGATTATTAGTATTGCCACGGCCTTGATTCCTTTTTTAGAGAATGACGATGCTACTCGCGCTTTGATGGGCACCAATATGCAGCGCCAATCGGTTTCTCTGATCAAGCCCGAAGCGCCAATTGTGGGCACCGGTGTTGAGGCCAAGGCGGCCATTGATTCAGGACAAGTAGTGGTTAGCAAAGAGGAGGGTGAGATTACCATGGTTGATGGACGCCACATTGAAGTGACCAACAAAGATGGTGTGGCCACCATTTATCATTTAAATAAGTTTGCTCGTTCCAATACCTCGACCAGCATGAACCAACATCCTATAGTCAACAAGGCCGAGCACGTGAAAAAAGGTCAAGCCATTGCTGATGGCGCCGCTACTGACCAGGGCGAGCTGGCTCTGGGTCGCAATGTTTTGGTGGCCTACATGACTTGGGATGGTGGAAATTATGAAGACGCTATTTTGATTTCGGAGCGAGTGGTCAAAGAAGATTTTTATACCTCAATCAGCATTGAGGATTATTCTATTGATGTGCGCGACACCAAGCTAGGACCAGAAATGGTCACTAGAGACATCCCCAATGTCAGCGAAGAAAAATTAAAAGATCTAGATCGAGAAGGCGTGGTGCGTATCGGCGCCAATGTTTCTTCCGGTGATATTTTGGTGGGCAAGATCACGCCCAAAGGTGAGACCGAGCTTTCGGCTGAAGAAAAATTGTTGCGCGCTATTTTTGGCGAAAAAGCCAAGGATGTCCGCGACACTTCATTGTACATAAAACACGGGGAGCGTGGAAAAGTAATTGATATAAAAATATTTTCTAGGGATAAAGGTGACAAATTACCAGCCGGCGTGATTAAGACAATCCAAATTACTATTGCTCAACTTAGAAAGATTCAGGTTGGTGATAAAATGGCTGGTCGCCACGGTAATAAAGGAGTTATTTCTAGAGTGGTGGCTGATGCTGATATGCCTTTCTTGGCTGATGGCACCCCAGTAGATATTATTTTAAACCCACTGGGTGTTATTTCTCGTATGAACTTGGGTCAACTATTAGAAACGCACCTTGGCTTGGCAGCTAGAACACTGGGCTACAAAGTAGCTAGCCCGTCTTTGAATAGTGTGCCCGAAGAAATAATCCGTACCGAATTGAAGCGCGCTGGTTTGCCAGCCAGTGGCAAATTACAACTTTATGATGGTCGCAATGGCCGAGCTTTTGAACACCAAACAACGGTTGGCGTGGCCTACATGATGAAGTTGAACCACTTGGTAGAAGACAAAATTCACCAAAGATCAATTGGACCATACTCTTTAGTCACCCAGCAACCTTTGGGCGGTAAGGCTCAATTTGGCGGACAGCGTTTTGGTGAAATGGAAGTTTGGGCTCTGGAGGCCTATGGCGCTGCCAATACTTTGCAAGAAATGATTACCATCAAATCCGATGATGTGCCTGGTCGCTCCAAGGCCTACGAATCAATTATTAAAGGTGAACCAATCACTCGTTTGAACATACCAGAGTCATTCAATGTCTTGGTCAGAGAATTAAAGGGCCTAGGTTTGGAGGTTGAATTGATTGGTCAGCGAGAAAGAAAGATTGAGGAAGTGGATTACGAGACCAGAGAAATTTTGGATGAGCAAGCCCCAATAATTATGGATGCTCCAGCTGGCGATATAGCCGAGAGAGAAGAATAAATAAATTAGCCAATAAAATATATGCCAACTCCATCGTCAACCAAAACAACCTTTGTCGGTAATGACAAAAATACGGTTTTGGAATTTGATGCCATAAAATTACGTCTGGCCTCACCAGAAGACATTCATGGCTGGTCACACGGCGAAGTCCTGAAGCCAGAGACGCTGAATTATCGCACTCAAAAGCCGGAAAAAGACGGGTTGTTTTGCGAAAAAATATTTGGACCAACCAAGGACTGGGAGTGTTATTGCGGGAAATATAAACGCATCAGATACAAGGGCATTATTTGCGACAAATGCGGAGTCGAAGTCACCAGAGCCGTAGTTCGTCGCGAGCGCATGGGTCACATTGACCTGGCTGCTCCAGTATCTCACATTTGGTTTTTGCGGGGTATTCCTTCAAAGATTGGTTTGGTGCTTGACCTGAGTATTCAGTCGTTGGAAAAAGTAATTTATTTTGCTTCTTTTATTGTGATCAAAATTGATGAACCAGCTCGTCAAGAAACCCTAGAGCAAATAAAAACCGAATTAAAAAGTAAGCGCAAACAAATTGACAATGAGTTCAATCAACGTTCTCAGGAAATAAACAAGAGTAAAGTAAAAATGTTGGCCGATGGCGAGGCCAAAGAAAAAGTAGACAAAAAAACCGAGCAAGAATTGTTGGCTCTGAATGTTGCCAAAATTGATAAAGTTAAGACCCTAGAAGAGGCCGCTGAAATCGCCATCAAGGAGCTTAAGGATTTGCACGAGCTACAAATTGTTTCGGAAAATAAATATCAAGAACTTTCTTTGCGCTATGGTCACGTTTTTGAAGCTGGCATTGGTGCCGAAGCAATTTTTGATTTACTTAAAAAAATTAGTTTAACAAAATTGTTGAATGATCTAGAAGAAGAAACCAAAACAGCCCTGCCATCCAAGACCAAAAAACTCATTAGACGCTCACGTTTGATTAAGAGTTTGGTCATAAACAAAATCAGGCCAGAGTGGATGATTATGTCAGCCATACCAGTTATACCTCCGGATTTGCGTCCCATGGTTCAGCTAGATGGTGGACGTTTTGCCTCCTCTGACCTTAATGATTTATATCGTCGGGTGATCAACCGCAATAACCGTTTGAAACGCCTCAAAGAATTAAATGCTCCAGAAGTTATACAACGTAATGAAAAAAGAATGTTGCAAGAGGCCGTTGATGCCTTGATAGACAACAATGCCAGACACGGCAAAACAGTGACAGCTTCAACCGGGCAAAAAAGAATGCTCAAGAGCATTGCCGATATGTTGAAGGGCAAACAGGGTCGCTTCAGGCAGAATTTGTTGGGGAAAAGGGTTGACTACTCTGGTCGTTCAGTTATTGTTGTTGGCCCTCACTTAAAATTAAACCAGTGTGGTTTGCCAAAAACAATGGCTCTAGAATTATTCAGACCATTTGTAATTTCCAAATTAATCAAAGCCGAATTAGTGCACAATGTGCGCAGTGCCAATAAATATATTGAGGCCGGCCATCCCGAGGTTTGGGCCATCTTGGAAGACATCATTAAGGATGCTCACGTTATGCTTAATCGCGCTCCAACTTTGCATCGTTTGGGTATCCAGGCCTTTCGACCAATATTGATAGAAGGCAAGGCCATACAGTTGCACCCGCTTGTCTGCACAGCCTTCAATGCTGATTTTGATGGCGACCAAATGGCCGTACACGTTCCCCTGACCGAAGAAGCTAAACTTGAGGCCTCAAGCTTGATGTTATCATCCAACAATCTATTAAAACCAGCCACCGGTGAACCAGTGACCATGCCGACCCAAGACATGGTTTGGGGTGGTTATTACATGACCTACATCCGCAAAGACGCTAAAGTGGTTAAGGTCTTTACTGACGAGGATGAGGCCGAAAAAGTGTTTACTATGGGCCTGATAAAATTGCAGGATCTGATTAAGGTCAGAGTTGGGAAAGTAAACAATCAAATTTTAGAAACCTCAATTGGGCGCATTTTATTTAATAAAATTTTGCCAAAAGAAATTTCTTTTGTGAATCATGCTGTAGATAAAAAAGCTATGAAAAACATTGTGGCCGAGGCCTTTCGTATTTTGCCACATGACCGAACAGTTCATTTATTAGACGACATTAAAGATTTGGCCTTCCGCTATATCACTGATTCGGGTATGTCTTGGGGCATGGACGACATACCACTAGTGGAGGCCAAGGCCGCCCTGATCAAGGAGGCGGAAAAACAGGTAGAAGAAATAAAAGAACAATACAACAATGGTTTGCTGACCAATCACGAGCGCTACATAAAAGTAATTGAAGTTTGGAATGAGATTAAAAATCGTATTAGCGAACAGTGTAAACTAGTGTTTAATCAAGAAAATTCCATTGCTTCAATTATCAATTCTGGTGCTCGCGGTACTTGGTCACAGGTATTGCAAATCATGGGTTTGAAAGGCACGGTTATCAATCCAGCTGGTGAGGTTATTGAGTTGCCCATCAAGGCCAGTTTTCGTGAGGGCTTGGATGTTTTGGAGTATTTTATTTCTACTCATGGCACTAGAAAAGGATTGTCTGATACGGCCTTACGTACAGCCAGCGCCGGTTATTTGACTAGACGCTTAGTTGACGTTTCTCAAGATGTGGTGGTTTTGGAAGAAGATTGTGGAGACAAAGAGGGTCTGCTTATTGACAAAGAAGAAAGCGCCAATTTTAATGAGCCCTTGTATGAGCGTATCATTGGCCGCGTTTTGATAAATGACATCAAAGACCCAAACAGTAAAAAAGTTTTAATTAAAAAAGGAACGCTAGTTACCAAAGAATTAGCCGACCACATTGCTAAAGCCGACCTAGAATCCATCCGTATTCGTTCTGTTTTGACCTGCAAGGCCATACGTGGCGTGTGTCAAAAGTGTTATGGTTATGATTTGGGCTATAATCGTTTGGTGGAAAAAGGCACGGCTGTTGGTATAGTAGCCGCTCAAAGCATTGGTGAGCCCGGTACTCAGCTGACTATGCGCACCTTCCACACGGGCGGTGTGTCCGAGGGTGACATTACCCAAGGTCTGCCCCGAGTTGAAGAGCTGTTTGAAGCGCGTCTACCAAAGAAGCCGGCCATCATTGCTCCAGTCAATGGTGTGGTCTTGATCACCGAAACAAATAAATTGATTAGCAAGGATAATCAAGTTATCAAAATAGAACCACAGGGCGCGCGTATTGCTAAATATGATTTAGACAAATCCACCGAGCTCAAAGTCAAAGACGGAGAAGAGGTGGCCAAAGAACAACTGTTGATTATCAACGAAGAACAGGAGATAAGAGCTACTTTTGCCGGCATTGCCAAGTTGACCGACGATCAATTACAAATCATAAGTCACAAAAACGAAGTGATCGATGTTATTATACCAGCCGGCTACAAACTTTATATAAAAAATAAAGACATAGTAGTTGAGGGGCAGTCAATGACTGAAGGTAGCGTTGATTTGCACGAACTGTATCAGATCAAAGGACAGCTAGCCGTACAAAAATATATTATCAAAGAGATTAAAAGTATTTATTCTCTACAGGGTCAAAACCTAAATGATAAGCACGTAGAGCTCATTGTCAAACAAATGTTTTCTAGAATTTTTATCAAGGACATTGGTGACACCGACCTATTGCCAGGAGAGATTATTACTAGCACTCAGTTTAGCGAGGCCAACCACAAGACCAGGGGTCAAATGGCCAAAGGAGAGGTTTTGTTGATGGGTATTACAAAGGCGGCTCTGACCTCAGATTCATTTTTGTCAGCGGCTTCTTTCCAAGAAACAGCTAGGGTCTTAATTGACGCCGCTATTTCTGGCCGTGTTGATCACCTCAGGGGATTGAAGGAGAATGTGATTATTGGTCGCAAAATACCAGCTGGCACAGGATTCATAGACAAAACAACCAAATAAAAAAAGCCCCCAATATTGGGGGCTTTTTTGGTGGAAGGTGGATTTTATTTTTATGCTAGATTGTGATAAAATATATCGATAAGATAGCTGTATAATAAGCTTTTTATTATGTCTAGAAAAAACAAACGAAAGCAGGGAGAAAAATTTGATCAAGATTTGGCCGTGGGTTTTAATATGTCGCCAGATACCAAGGGCGCCATAATTACCATCGTGGTATTTTTAATGGCTTTTTTGTCTATCATGTCATTTTTCAACTTAGCCGGACCATTTGGTCGGGGCCTAAACTATGGTTTGGGCTTCTTATTTGGTTGGGCTGATTGGCTGTTTATTATTATCCTATTGTTGGTTGGTTATTTTCTTTTGCGTAGCCAAAGACATCGCTTGAAATTTGTGGTTTATTTGGGTTTATTCTTATTGATATTGGCTATCACGGGTTTGCTTAATTTTTTAGTGCAAGATTATACTTTTTCTGAAATTAGCAAAACTGGCATTGGCGGTGGTTCTTTGGGTTTTGGGGCTGGCTATATTTTTTCTACTTTTTTAGGTTTTTGGGGCTCATTGGGAGTTTTGGTAGCCATGATGATTATTGGTCTATTTATTAGTTTCAACACCTCATTCAAAGATATTAGCGCGCGAGCCAGATCCTTTGGTTTGTTGAAAGAAAAAATAATTCCCCCCACCCCCCAAGAAGAGGAAGACGAAGAAGAATTTGTGCCCGAGGAAATATTAAACACAGAAAAAGAAGCACCCCTTGAACCGGAAGAAATAATTGAAACCGACAAAAGTGGCTTGACCAGTTTGGAAGCAAGCGAACCTAGTCGCAGGCCCAGGAAAAAGATTGTCATACCAATGGATTTACTGACCAGATCAAATACCAAGCCAGATTCTGGAGATATCGATGCTAATACTCAAAAAATAAAAAAAACATTTGAAAATTTTGGTATTGAAGTCACCATGGGTGAAGTCAATGTTGGCCCAACGGTCACTCAATATACTTTACGTCCAGCCGAAGGCGTGCGTTTGGCACAAGTTTTGACCTTGCAAAATGATCTGGCTCTGGCCCTAGCCGCACATCCCATCAGAATGGAGGCGCCTATTCCTGGGAAATCTTTGGTGGGTATAGAAGTGCCAAACCAGAGCATTTCGGTAGTCAAAGTTAGAGATGTTTTGGAGAGTCCAGCTTACACTAGACGCAAGAGTAATTTAAGCATTGTCTTGGGTAAAGATGTTTCGGGTACAGCCATAATGGCCAACCTAGCCAGCATGCCCCATCTTTTGATAGCTGGTTCCACTGGCTCAGGAAAGTCCATTTGTATTAATAGTATTATTTTGAGTTTGATGTATCAAAACTCGCCAGATGATTTGCGCTTTATCTTGATTGACCCCAAGCGAGTGGAGCTTTCAATTTATAATGATGTTATTTATTTAGAGTCGCCAGTTATTACTGACACTGACAAAATTATCAACGCTTTACGTTTTGTGGTCAATGAAATGCATGGGCGTTATAAATTATTACAAGCGGCCAACAAAAAAAATATTGATTCTTACAATAAAGCGGTGATTGTTAATCGTTTGCCGTATTATGTGGTGATAGTTGATGAATTTGCCGCCCTGATGTCACTGGCCTCCAAAGAAGTAGAGGCAGCGGTAGTAAGCTTAGCTCAATTGGGTCGAGCCGCTGGCATTCATTTGATTTTGGCTACCCAACGTCCTTCGGTTGACGTTATTACTGGTTTGATCAAGGCCAATATTACCTCGCGTATTGCTTTTGCAGTGGCCTCGGCCATGGATTCACGAACTATTTTGGACTCTTCGGGCGCTGATAAATTACTTGGCAAGGGAGACATGTTGTTTATGACCGCAGATTCATCAAAATTAAAACGCATCCAAGGCGCTTATGTCACTGATGAGGAGATTTCTGACGTAGTGGCTTTCTTGAAAGAACAAGGCGAGCCACAATACAACCCCAAAGTCACCGAACATCAAGGCGGAGCAACTATTGTTGGTGGAGGATATAACAACCAAGAAGATACTCTTTCTCAAGAAGCCAAGGAAATAGTAATTAGAGCCGGTAAGGCCTCAGCCACGCTATTACAGCGACGCTTGAGAGTCGGCTATGCGCGAGCCGCTAGGTTGCTGGATATTTTGGAAGAAATGGGAGTAGTCGGTCCAGCTGATGGCTCCAAGGCCAGGGACGTATTAATCAAACAGGATGATTTGGAAGAAAATTTTTCATCGGCCTTGGATGAAGAAGTGGTGGCTGATGATGAAATGGGCGAAGACGAAAAAGAGGATGGCGGAGAAGATTATTTGGCCAGCCAAGATCATAAAAATTATTAGTCCATGTCAAATTTTGAACGCAAAGAACTACGGCGCACTCACACCATGGCTGACAAGTTAAAAAATTTGCGGCTAAATAAAGAAATCACCGTAGAAACTTTGGCCAAAAAAATAAATATTCCAACTAAATATATCGTCAGCTTAGAAAATGGTCAGCAGGATAATTTACCGGGTGATATTTATGTGCGTGCTTGGCTAAAAAAAATAGCTAATTTTTATGAAATTGATGCCAATGGTTTGCTAGTTGATTATCAGCTAGAAAAAAATATAAATAGCAAGATCAGCAAGGACATAAAAATAGAAAACAAGAGGGCCATCAAAAGCAGTCGATTTTTGCGGCCAAGGACTTTGCGTTGGTTGGTAGTTGGAGGAGTGGTTTTGGTTCTGCTGGTCTACCTGGTCTTTGAAATCGTTAATATCATTTTTCCACCATACTTAAATATCACTCAGCCCAGTAATAATTTTAAAACCAAAGAGACCAGCGTAGAAATAATCGGCCAGACCAAGAGCGAAGCCCAGGTTATGATCAATGGAGAATTGATAGCCCTAGATCAGGAGGGAAAATTTAAAAAAGCGGTCAATTTGACGATCGGCTTGAATAATTTACAGATTAGTGCTAAAAAGAAGCATAGTCGAACAAAGTATTTGGAATTATTAATCTTAAGGGAATTAGCAGAATAATTAATAGCAAGCTTTCGCAGGCAGGTTTGTAGAAAGGAGCTATTTGTATATGGCGCAAGAGAAAGAGAAAAAAGTGAAGAATAACTTTGATCAGGCCACCAAAACGGCTATTGATCAGATACGGGAGCGTTTTGGTGAGGGTGCGATTATGAGCTTGGGCGATGCCAAGGCCATGAACGTTGACACCATTAGCACGGGCTGTTTGTCTTTAGATTTGGCTTTGGGTGTGGGGGGTGTGCCAAAGGGCAGGATTATTGAAATATATGGTCCAGAGGCCTCGGGCAAGACCACTTTGGCTCAGCACATTGTTTCGGAAGCCCAAAAAGCTGGCATAGTAGCGGCTTTTATTGATGCCGAGCACGCTTTAGACCCAGATTATGCTAAGCGTATTGGAGTGAACGTCAACGAATTGTTGATTTCCCAGCCCGACACTGGCGAGCAAGCTCTAGAAATAGTAGAGGCCTTGGTCAGATCTGGGGGCGTAGGGGTCATTGTGGTTGACTCCGTGGCCGCTCTAGTGCCCAAAGCAGAAATAGAGGGTGAAATGGGCGCTCAGCACATGGGCTTGCAGGCCAGATTGATGAGCCAGGCCTTACGCAAACTAGCTGGCATAGTCAGCAAGAGCAATACTCTAGTAATTTTTATCAACCAGATCAGGATGAAAATTGGGGTGTTTTTTGGCAATCCCGAGACCACTACTGGCGGTAATGCTTTGAAATTTTATTCTTCGGTCAGAATAGAAGTCAGGCGTTCAGCTCAAATCAAGCAGGGCGAGAAAATCATTGGTAACCAAGTCAAAGCCAAAGTGGTAAAAAACAAAGTAGCCGCTCCATTCAAGGCCTGTACTTTTGATATTATGTACAACGAAGGCATTTCTGTGGCCGGCGATGTCTTGGATATGGGCTTGGAATATCATATTATCAACAAGAGTGGTAATTCCTATTCTTATGGAGAAACCAAGCTAGGAGTCGGTCGTGAAAATGCCAAGAGCTATTTGAAAGAAAATCCTGATCTAATGGCTAGCATAAAAAAAGAGGTCTGGAAGGTGCACAAGTCCGCTGAAGTAGAATTATAAATTTTTTCAAAAAACCCGTCGCGTCTGACGCGACGGGTTTGTTTTATTCACCACAAATTAGTATAATAAACTCATGTCTGTAATGAATAAAATATTTACCAATACTATTTGGCAGATAGTGATCAGGTTTTTTGATGTTATTGTTGGTGTTATAAACATCGGAATAATTACTCGTGTTTTGGGTCAAACACAATTTGGTTTTTATACCACAATTTTTGTATTTTTACAGACAGTGATGACTATCGGTGATTTCGGCTTGTATTTGACCCTACTGAATGAAGTGTCGGCTACTCAGGACAAAAAAGAAGAGAAGAAAAGAATCGACAATATTTTTGCCATTCGTCTTGTTTCAGCGCTAGCGATTTTTGCTTTGGCGCCATTATTGATAAGATTTTTTCCTTATGATCAGAGAGTTATGGTTGGGGTGATTTTTTTAGCGGGCGCATTTTTTTGGCAAAGTTTAGTTTCTACTTTGACAGCCGTATTTGCCAAATATTTGGATATGGCCAAAGCAAGTTTGGCCTATTTAATGGCTAGGGTAGTTTATTTATTGTCGCTCATATATATCTATCAACACAGTGGCACCTTAAATCAAATACTTTTTTGGAACACACTTAGCACAGCCATTGGTTTTTTTGTTTTGTTAATTTTTATAAAAAAACATCAGCGCTTGGGGATGGCTTGGGATTTTTTGTACTGGAAAAAAGTTTTTAAAATTGCTTGGCCATTATCTTTGGGTGTAGTGCTCAACCTAGTGTATTTCAAAGCCGATACCCTGATTTTGTCCGCTTATCATTCAGCCGAAAAAGTCGGGCTCTATGGTGCGGCTTACAAAATATTGGAGGTCTTAGTGACTTTCCCGCACATGTTTATGGGATTGATTCTACCACTTTTTGTGGCCTCTTGGATAAAAAAAGATTTTGAAAAATTGAGAGTTATCCAACAACATACTTTTGATTTTTTTTCTATTATCAATATTTGGATGATTTTGGTTGTTTGGCTGATGAGTGAAAAAATTATGCTGTTGATTACTGGTCAAGAGTTTGCCCAGTCAGCGCCGATTCTAAATATTTTGGTTTTGGCGGTGGTGGCCATATTTTTTGGCACCATGTTCACCTATCTAGTTGTGGCCATGGGTTTGCAGAAAAAAATGCTCAAGTATTATTTTTTGACAGCTGTGTTTGGTTTGGTGGCTTATTTTCTGTTCATCCCCAAGTACGGCTATTGGGCGGCCGCTATTGTCACTGTGCTAGCGGAAATTTTTGTTTGGATAGCCGCTTATTTTTTGGTTAAAAAAAGCGCTAATATTAGCTTAAAAACAGGAGTTTTGGCACGCGCTATATTAGCCGCCGGGCTTAGTTTTGTTTTATTTTGGCCATTCCGTGATTGGCCGGTAATGTTTTTGGGGCTGGCTGTTTCGGCTTTTTATTTTCTAATGCTTTTTGTTTTGCGGGTCATCAAAAAAGACGAGCTAAAAATTATATTAAATAAATAAAATGTTGAATTTATTTTTTATTTTAATCGCGGGGTTTATTTTTGCTTATGTTGCTAAAAAAAATATTTTGTGGGGCCTGTCACTAATTATTATTTTTTTGCCAAGTTATCTCTGGCGCTTCAAAATATTGGCTCTACCCTCGACATTTTTGGAGCTGATGATTTTAATATTATTTTTTATTTGGGTAATTTATGCCAAGCCGTATAAAAAAGAATTTTGGTTGGCGCAGACAATAGAAAAAAAATGGTTTTATTTATCAATACTTTGGCTAGTAGTTAGCTTGGTAGCTTGGCTGTATAACCCAACTCTGAAATCTTTGGGTCTTTGGCGCGCTTATTTTTTGGAACCGCTGTTATTTTTTGTGGTGCTTGTCACTAGCTTGAAAAACGAAAAAGATTATCAGATGATAATAAAATCAACAGCTATTTTAATTTTCTGGCTGGCTATTTTTGCTATTATTCAAAATTTTACCGGCGTCAATTTACCAGCGGCCTATTATTATCCTAATGTAAAAAGATTAACTTCAATTTTTTCTTATCCCAATGCCTTGAGCTTGCTGACGGCCGGCGTCAGTGGATTTTTGGTGGTTTATTATATTTGTAGCCAGCGGAAATGGGAATATTTGGCCATCGGGATCTTGGGAATTTTTTTATCTTGGTGGGCAGTCAGTCAAGGGGCCTTACTGGCCATTTTGTTTGCTCTTATTTTTTTTGGCGCAGTAAAATTATATAAAAAATTAAAGATTAGAAAACAAAAATATTTATTTTTTTTAATAACCATTTCTTTGTTATTAGTATTTTTCAATAGTCGCTTAAGGTCTGACCTTAGCCAACAACTTTTCCATCCAGTTCTTGATTTGCGGGCCACTTCACTGGAGATACGCAGTAGCCAGTGGCAAGAAACTTACACCCTGCTCAAAGACAACTGGTTTAGGGGCGCAGGGTTCAATGCTTATCAAATTAAGCTGGTCCCGTATCACAAAACAGCTTGGTTAGAAATATTTTTGTATCCACACAATATATTTTTAAATTTTTGGGTGGAGCTGGGGCTCCTTGGCTTATTGGCTTTTTTGCTTATTTTGTATTTTATTGGTCAGGAAATAAAAAAATTATTTTTTGAAAAAAATAATTTATCCTGGCCCTTGTTAATTTTCTGGCTTATTTGGCTGATTCATGGCTTGGCCGATGTGCCTTATTTTAAAAATGACTTGAGTTTATTATTTTTTATATTCTTGGCTCTGACCGCGCGAGCTAGAAATATAAAAACAATTTACAAGGAGGTGGAATTTTAGTATAATATAGACATGTACCCCGTTATAAATTTGCGGGGATTAAATAATCGCCAAGTAAGTAGTTGTGTTGGTTTATAATAATGATAATTTCTAACGGGGTGAAAAAGATTAGGAAGGCAGTAATTCCGGTGGCGGGGCTTGGCACTAGGTTTTTGCCAGCCACCAAAGTCCAACCCAAGGAAATGCTGACTGTGGTTGACAAGCCGATTATCCAATATATCGTGGAGGAGGCCGTGCAATCCGGTATTGAAGAAATAATTTTTGTCACTTCAGCCAATAAGCGCGCCATTGAAGATCATTTTGACCGCAATTTTGAGCTAGAGTACCGACTTCGTCAGAAAGGAAAAAAGACCGAGCTGGCTGAGATGCTAAAAATTTCGGACATGGCTAAATTCATTTATGTTCGACAAAAAACACCAAAGGGTTTGGGACATGCTGTACTGACTGCTCGAGAGCTGATCGGTGATGAGCCATTTGTGGTAATTGCTGGCGATGACATTATTGATTCCAGGGTGCCAGCCATAAAACAACTAATGCGGGTTTATGAAAAATATGAAGACATAGTTTTGGGTGTCACCAAAGTCAACAAAAAAGAAACTTACAAATACGGCATTATTGACTCTCTAAAAATTGACGAGCGCACAGCTGAAATAAAAAAGTTGATTGAAAAACCCACTCCCAGCAAAGCGCCTTCCAATTTGGCTGTCACTGGTCGCTATATATTGACCCCAGAGATATTTGACTTTTTGGCCAAGCAAAAACCCGGCGCTGGTGGCGAGATCCAGCTGACCGATGCTATTGCTCGTTACATCAAAGAGCGAGTTGGCTATGCTTGTCTTTATGAGGGAGATTATTATGACTGTGGCAACAAGCTGGAATTTATGAAGGCCATTATAAATTTTGGCCTAAAAAGATCGGCCTTTAAGAAAGAATTAAAAAAATATTTACGTCAAATAGTAAATTAATATGCGTGGCTACAAAATAATTACATTATTATTGATCGGAGTGTTTGTCATCACCTCTGGTTTTGGTTGTAAGGGCTTGGGTTGCTCCACAGATAGTGCCAGTCAACCCGTGGCTTTGACCTACTGGGGAGTGTGGGATAGCCCCACACAAGTAGCTAGCTTGATACAGGACTACCAAGCTAGCCACCCTACCGTGAAAGTCACCTACAAACAGCTTCGTTATGAAGAATATGAAAGAAAATTATTAGAGGCCTGGGCTGATGATCGGGGGCCGGATGTTTTTGCTATTCCAGCCAGCTGGCTCAATAAATACCAAAATCGCATTGTGCCCATGCCCAGCACAGTCCAAATTCCAGTGCAGGAAATAAAAGGCACCATAAAAAAAGAAACAGTCGTCACTTTGCAGACAGTAAAAGGGCTTAGCGCCAACGAAGTTAAGAACCAGTATGTTGATGTGGTGTACAACAATGTGGTCAAAAACAATCAAATATATGCTTTGCCTTATTCGCTAGACACGCTAGTCACTTTTTATAACGAGGACTTACTTGACCAAGCTAGCTTGCCCGAAAAAATCATTACCTTCAATGATCTGGTGGATCAGACCAGTCAGCTGACCAAAGTGACCACTGACAATAAAATAGTTCAATCAGGTGTGGCCTTGGGCACGGCCGACAACATACCAAGATTTTTTGATATAGTTTCTAGCTTGATGCTCCAAACCCAAGTTAATCTAAAAGGCACAAAGTTTAATCCAGTTGGTGAAGAGCAATCAGCCGCTAGATTTCAAGAAGCTATAAATTTTTATATTAGCTTTGCTCGACCGGGCTTGGCTTCATATTCTTGGAGCAAGAGTTTGCCCAATGCTTTTGATATGTTTAGCTCTGGCAAACTGGCCTATTTCTTTGGTTATAGCTATCACGCCGACGCTTTGCGTAAAGCCGGAGTGCCATTTGAATGGGGCATTACCAATTTTCCACAAACCGAAGGATCACAAGGCACAAAGTATTATGCCGACTACTGGGTCAATGTGGTCGCCAAAAAATCCAAGAATCAAGGCGTAGCTTGGAACTTTATCCAAAACACAGCCAGCGCCCAAAATGTCAAAAAATATTTGGATCAAAACAAAAAACCAACTGCTTTGCGTTCATTGATCATTGAGCAAAAGAATAATCCCGACATTGCTCCTTTTGCCAATCAGGTTTTGACCGCCGACAACTGGTACACTGGTTATGATTACCCCAAAGCCGAAAGCTATATGGCCGATTTTATCAATGGTTTGGCTGACAACAAAATTGACATCAACAACCAGTCAGATTTGAAATTATTTATTGATAGAATAAATCAAACTTATCAGCCCAGCCAATGAAATATTTTAAAATAATAATTTTAACAATTTTTGCTTTGCCACTAGTAGCTTTTGCGGCTGAGTCAGGATTTTTGGATTCTTTGAATTGTATTACTGATGGAGATTGTCAATTAGTTGACGTGGCCACTGGTTTTATTTTATTAACCAAGTTATTGCTCGGCGCTATGGGGGCGGTGGCCTTGTTGTACTTTGTAATTGGCGGTTTCCAGTGGATGACATCACAAGGTAACCAAGAAAAAGTGCGCAAAGGCCAACAGACCATGACCAACACAGTCATTGCTCTGTTCATTGCTTTTACTAGTTATTTGTTATTAAATTTTTTCGTGAATGATATTTTAGATGTAAAGAGTGACTATCAGATTGGCGCTGTGGCGGACCAATGCGATGGCAAGTCAGATGAAACACCTTGCAACGTGATTGCGGGTAGTACGGCCATCAATCCCTATGTTTGTTGGCACGAGGAGTGTGTCACCAAGTGTGAGGTCAAGGCGGAAATGAATCCCATAGAAGGGTTACCTAATTTTGAGAGCTGGAAGTGTTATAATGTATTAGATCTGTCTTTGTTGCCAGCAATAAGTGAATATTATGAGAAGAATTTGTGCCCCGGCGATGAACACTATATTTGTGTCATGATGAATCCCTTAGATGATTTACCAGTGATACCAGGAATATAAAAAATAAAGCTGTGATTGCGAGTTCCGTCGCGTCTGACGCGACGGAACTCGCAATGACAATCATAAATATATTCACCCCGTTAAATAAAATTTAAACATAGTTTAAATTTTAAATTTATTGCATGACTATATAAATTAGACACCAATGAAAAATATAAAAAATATGAATAATGTTGGTAAGCCCCGAAAAAATTTATTTAACGGGGTAAAAAAAATAATAAATTTATTTTGGCTAGCCACGCTTCCCTTGTCGGCTTGGGCAGCAACAGATGATAGAATTTCCCTAGACAACCCCCTATCAGTTGATACCGTCCCCTTACTTATCAACAATGTCATCAAAGCCATCTTAGGCATAGTTGGGGCTGTGGCTTTATTGTATCTGGTTTTGGGTGGTTTTACCTGGCTCACTTCCCAAGGCAATCCCGAAAAAGTAAAGAAAGGCAGAGAGACATTGGTCTGGGCGATATTTGGCCTAGCTATGATTTTCTTTAGCTATGTAATATTGAATTATGTTTTTACCGAATTTTTAAAATAAACATAATTTCTCGGTTCTTGATGTTTTGTGGTTTTTGGACTATAATATTATTAGTAAAAAGTACCTTGTTATTAATTATTAAAATCTTAAAATTGAAAGGGGGTGAAGAAATGAAAAAATTATTAGTTTCCCTAATGCTTTTAGCGCCAGGTATGGCTATGGCTCAAGATGATCCATTTGGCCGAAATAGTTTACAGAATCTATCCACAGCTCCAGAAACCAGTAAAGATATATTCGAGGTTGTTGCAAATATTACGAACATTATTTTGACCTTCTTAGGCGCGATTGCCGTCTTGTTATTCCTTTATGGTGGATTCAAATGGTTCACTTCTCAGGGTAATAGTGAGCAGATTGAGGCCGCCAAGAAAATCATGGGCGCCGCTGTTGTTGGCTTGGCCATTATTTTCGCTTCATACGCCGCCGCTCAATACATCTTTGACCAATTGTCAAACCAACTTTTAACGTAGTGTATTTGAACTAAGACATATAGTCTAGACTATAGTAGGCAAGCTTTTTGCCTACTAAGGTGTGAATTATATGTATAAATATATTATTTCCTTATTTCTATTGTTGCCTTTTACTGCTCTAGCAGTGAATCCTTTGGACTCCTTGAACGAAGCGGCTGGAGGCACTGGTTTAGTGAGCAATAAAACTCCGATTCAAATTATTACTTCCATTATCAACACCATCCTTTATTTTGTGGGGGCCATAGTCATTGTTCTGATGCTTTGGGCGGGTTTCAAGTGGATGACTTCAGCTGGCAACACCGAAGCCATCAAAAAATCACGAGAGACCATTATCAATGCTACGATTGGCTTGGCTATTATTTTTGCGTCTTATGTGATAGTCAATTTTGTGATGTTAAGATTGATTGAAGGTATTGGTGTTGGGGGAGGAACTACTCCAGCCGCAGTGCCAATACCGCCAGCTGGCTAATAGTTTTTTACTAGTTATATCGAATTGTAATTTTTGTAAAAATAATAGCGGCTCCAACCACGGTGGTTGGAGCCGCTTGTTTTTGGTGCGGTGCAGGTTATATGGGGATGTATCCACCATTGCGGAACAGGATGTCTTCAGCCCAAGTTGGCCTACTACGGTCGATCAGTGTTCCGGCGTCGTAAAGCACTTCCTTCCAGAAAATCGGTTGTCCAGGTCGGACCATTCGGCGACCCCTCATACTGGAACCAGCATAACTTTTGTCCGAAGGTCGCCAGGTCAAGATGTAGTCCCCGGCAAGGATATTCAAGACCCTGTCTTCTCCCGGCTTGAGAGTGAAGACATTTCCGTGACCGTCAACAAAGTCAATGCTTTCACCAGAAATGTTGGCCACCACGAACTCGAGACGCACCAGATTTCGGAGGAACAACTCATCAATGATGATTGGCTGGCCAGTGTACAGACCAACCACATAGTGAGGATCACCTTCAAGGAAAGTGTCGTAACCGACACGTTTGCCCCACCAGACCTCGAAAGGTATGGACTTCTTCGAAGTCAGGGTGACGACGCTGTTTCTTCCCGGCCTTAGCTCGTTTCGGGGCCCGCCGTTGACAGAGATATACACCGGCTCATTGTAGTTCAGGATAAAGAACATCTCCACGGTGACCGGATTGTCACCGCGGGGCCAGTCCAGAGCGCGACCTTCAGAGTCCCGGTAATCGACACCCAGACCAAAGGGAAGGCGGTGGCCAGCACAGCCACAGAGTGGCAGTAGGGCCATCAGCAGACAGGAGATAAGCACATAGCGACGCATATAGCACCTCACTTTCAAGGTTCGGATTTGTGCCCAAAATAGGGCTTTTACTAACATTATATTATATACTAAATATCAATATTTGTCAATGTCTGGTTCAAAATCAATCCGTTGGGTTGAATTTGGTGTGCTATAATTATACTAATGAATTTTGTTAGTAGAATAAAATCCGACCTAGCCAAACATAGCCAAAGATATCTTTGGGTCAGTATTCTGGTCTTTATTTTGTTCTTTATTTTTTTGGTTCTCAAAAAATATTATTATTTTGGCTACAACATCTCTGACTTGGGGATTTTTAACCAAACTTTTTTTAATACTTGGCATGGTCGCTGGTTTGCTGAAACCATTACTTTGAACAATTATCTGGCTGATCATTTTTCACCAGCCCTGCTTTTGTTGTTGCCGTTTTATGCTATCAAGCCATCAGCCATCACTCTCTTAATTATTCAAGTGATAATCACCGCTCTAGCAGCTTGGCCAATTTACCTTATTGCCAAAAAATATTCCAGCAATGTCATTTTCGCTTATACTACTGCTTTTTTGTGGCTGACCAATCCCTTTGTGCATCGTCAAGTGTTATTTGAGTTTCACATGTTGCACCTGATGGTTTTTTTGTTTTTTTGGGCTTTTTATTTTTACCAACAAAAAAAGCTCAAGTGGTTTGTGTTATTTTTTGTCCTCACCTTGCTTACTCGCGAAGATGCTGCTTTTTTATTTTTGGGTTTGGCCTTGTTTAGCGTATTAGAAAAAAGATCGCTAAAGTTCAGTATAAATATTTTTATTAGTTCTTTAATATATTTTTTTGCGGCCATTTATATTATTAGCTTGGTTTCGCCAGCCAATAGTTTCAAATTTTTGGTATATTACAATTGGCTGGGTGGCGATAGTTTGTTGGGCGTTATTTTTAACTGGCTGAAGCATCCCCTAGCTGTGCTTACTCACATTTTTACTATAAATAATGTTATTCTTATTTTTTATTATTTTTTGCCATTTCTTTTTGTTCCTTTTTTAGCCAAAAAATATTTACTTTTGTCGCTATTTCCGTTTTCACTATATCTGATGAAGAACGGTGGCATCAATGGCGTCCAGCTACAGACCCACTATGTGATGTTTTTGATGCCCGGAATTTTCTTGGCTTATATTTTTGGGCTTTGGACCATATTTAGCAAAAAAAATACTCAAAAATTAGGGTTGATTTATAAACACCAGCCATTTTTTGTTGTCCTATTTATTTTTTCTATTTTATTTTTTGTGATATTTGACACACCCGTTTTTTCAGTACTTGGCAAGAAATTTTTGCCAAATTACCATCAAGATAGGCAAAAAATAATTGACTTGATTCCACCCCAAGCAACAGTATGCGCGGATTCGTCATTTTTGCCGGCCTTGAGCACACGCAGAGAGATCTACAATATTGACTATGCTTATTACGGCAAGACAATATTTGCGGAAAGAGATTTTAGCTTGCCAAAAGTAGATTATATCTTGATGGATATGAGCCAATTTATTTCCACCAAAAATGACAGCAATAGTCCGCTATATTGGAAGCACGGCGATCCACTGACTATGCCGGATCGCTGGGGGGCTGTTTTGGCGGATTACAACTTGACTTATGCCAAGGACAATATTTTTTTGTGGCAGAGCAAAGACACTTCTGGTGAAAAGAGTATGCCTTATTTTGAGCTTGAGTCAGTGACGAGCGGAGAAGATGGTCTACTCAAAGCATGGTCATTGACACAGTCGGCTGAGGCACAGACCTTAAAAATAAATTATAATAATTTAGTAAGCAATTATTATCTGGTCAGATTTTATCAGAATGACCAATATTGGGAAGTACTTTTTGATTATGGGCTTTATTCCTTGGCCCAAAACAAAGCTGGGCAAACAGCAACAGTTTATTATTATTTGAATAATCAGGTTGACTCTTTTGAAATTTATCGCTATGAGAGTCGCAATGTCTTGGGCGACAGGAGCAACTTGGGTCTGCTTATCAAAAGAGAAAAAGTGTTTGATAGAACTTATTTTAGCCAATAATAAATAAGTTAGTAAGCTATTTTGTAAATTAGAAAATATTTATCTTCATAGGACAAGGAAATATTCCGGTCTTTTTTTATATTGGCGATCAGATTTTCGTGCCGAGTTTTTTCCACAAAAATATAGCTAGCATTGAAACCATTTTTTATTTCCCAAGCCAAGTTGTCTTTTAGATCGCCCTTGGTGATAGCAATGTATTTTTTTTGTAAAGCCGGATGCGAAAAATACATAAAAGAAAAATCTAAGCCGACAATATAGTAATTGTGGTCGTTATAATAAAAAAGCATTGGCCATTCATCCCAATCCTCGTGGAAGACCACGCTATTTTTTGGAGTGTTGTTTTTTAGCCAATTGGCGCTTGACTGATAACGATCAATTGGGAGGTCTTTGGGTGTTTTGGTATCCAATATTTTTTTGTAAATATTTGGTTGGGCAATAATACAAAAAATAGCTAAATAAATTAGCAAAAATATTTTTTGCCACTCAAGCAGAGATTTGATGTTTTTGGTAATTGTTTTGAAGCCAATTTTTTTAACAATATCAGTCCAAGCGCTGGCTGTAAAAATTAATAAAAAAGGAAGATAATATTCAATAAAACGGTATGATTTTAGGGTCAATAACAAAAATAAAAAGCTTAGCAAAAAGCTAAACCAGCTTAAGTGGCTAATTTTTTTGTAATTGAAAAACAAAATTATTATAGCTATGATTCCCAAAATAAAAAAATAATCGCCCGAATATATTACCTGCGGGATTGAGCGACCATACCACTCACCGCCAACAGAAAAAAGATAGCCATAGTTGATGACGCCGATTAGAAAAAATTGTTCATAGTAAAATTTTAGATTATGAGGAAAGTAGGGGTTGATTATTACGCCAGCCAACAAACCGCTCATCAAGAATAGTAAGGTTTTTTTATCAGCAATGAATTTATTTTTATCATCCCAAGATATGAGCAAGCGCTGGTGAAAGAGCTTGATTTTTTTGTGGTGTATAAAATCATAAATAGCTGTAGCTAGCAAAAAAATAAGTCCCAGCAAAAAGGCAATCGGCCAGCCACCATAGAGCCACACAAAAAGAAATCCCAAAGTAAAAATCAGCCAGCGTTTTTTGTAATACAAGCCGTAAATAAAAAAGCAAATAAATATTAAAGATAAACTGTTTACTTTGATTAGAGTTAGGCGAAAAGTAAGATCTGGCAAGCTAATTAGTAAAAAAGTCCACAGCCACGGCCAGACAATGTTTAGTTTTTTAAATAACCAGTAGAAAGTTAACCCCATTAAAGTGGCGAAAAATACCGTGGCCACCTTGACCCCGATCAGGGGTGATTGAATGTAAGTAAAAGGCACTAATAATAGATGGTAAAGCAGGTGGTGATCAGTAAAATGCTCAGTAATTGAGCTGTATTGCATCCAAGGCAGTTCTTTGAGTAATATACCCTGTCTTAGGAAATCAGCTATCTTGGCGTGATAAAAGCCGTCAGGGTCGCCTATATAGCCATTCCACTGTAGGCAAGCATAATAAAAAGCTAAAACCAGAAAAATCAGCCAATAGTCTAGTTTGAACTGAAAAAAGGTTTTTTTAAATTTTCGCCATTTCTCGTCAGCTGTCATGGGTCAATTCTATCAGAAAAAAAATAAACAATAAAGAAAAGAAAAATATCTCCGCTCATTCGATCCGCCAGCTGGCGGACTAAGGGCGTCGATAACAAAATATCTCCGCCCATTCAGTCCCATTCAGGGCGTCGATAAAAAAATATCTCCGCCCATTCAGTCCCATTCAGGGCGTCGATAAAAAAATATCTCCGCCAGGCATGGGCGCGGAGATACGGTGTTTTTGGGGCGGGGCGGTTTTCCTCAAGAGCAAAGAGTTTATAACTGATTATAGTTTATTATTATTCAAAAGCGAAGTCAAGTGTATAAGTAAAAATGGTTGATTTTTTGCTCCAATATTGTTAAGATACCTACATAAATTAAGATTATATTTTGTTTTTATGAGTGGACATTCCAAGTGGGCAACAACCAAAAGAGCCAAATCAGCTATTGACGCTAAGCGGGGTAATCTTTTTACTAAGTTGTCAAAAAATATAACTATTGCCGCCAGAAACGGTGTTGATCCAGAAACAAACTTTAAGTTGCGCATCGCTATTGATAAGGCCCGTAATTATAATATGCCCAAAGACAATATTGAGCGCGCCATCAAAAGAGCCACTGGGGTAGGTGGCGATAGTAATATTGAAAATTTATTGTACGAGGCCTATGGGCCAGAGGGAGTCGCTATATTGATAGAAGCCATTACTGATAATAAAAACCGAGCCGTGGCTACCCTCAAGCATATTTTGGGAAAATATGACGGCAGTTTGGCCGGCAGTGGTAGCGTGCTATGGATGTTTGATATCAGAGGTGAAATAATTTTGAATAAAAAAATGCTCAACGAGCAAGAGGAGTTGCAAGTCATTGAAATGGGCCTTATTGATGTTATCAATGAAGAGCCAGTCAAACTGATTACAGAAATAAATGATTTAGAAAAAATTAAAAATAATTTACAAAACATGGGTTTTGAAATTAGTTCTTCGGAAATGGTTTATTTATCAAAAAATAAGGTAGAAGTAAAGGATAGTGAAAAATTGATAAAATTATTGGATGAACTGGACGAGCTGGACGATGTCAACAACATCTATACCAACGCCAATATATAAATCATGACAAAAAAATTTACTATTTTAGGATTTGATCCAGGACTAGCCGATACTGGCTTTGGTGTGGTTTGTCGTGAAAACAATAAATTGCGTTATCTGACTTGTGGCAGTATAAAAACCGCGGCTAGGAAAAATTTTTCTAGCCGGATATTAGAAATATATCTGGAAGTAAGTAGCTTGATAAAGGAATATGATCCTGACTTAGTGGCCGTGGAAAAACTTTTTTTCGCCAAAAACACCAAAACAGCTATTGATGTCAGTCAAGCCAGAGGAGTGCTACTACTGGCCATTGTTGAACAGAAAAAAACTTTGGTGGAATTGACGCCTTTGCAGGTAAAACAAGCAGTGACGGGCTCTGGACAGGCCAGTAAGCGTCAAATTGGGGTCATGGTCAAAACCCTGTTGCAATTGTCGGCTGTACCCAAGCCCGATGATGCGGCTGATGCTTTGGCCATTGCTATTGCCGGAGCTTCATTTAATAAATATATAATAAATTAGTTTTCTAAGGGGATGAAAAAATTAAAAATCGTCTCAATTTCAGCCGAGGTTCATCCTTACTCCAAAACTGGTGGTTTGGGTGATGTGGCGCGGTCATTGCCCAAGGCCTTTCATCGCTTGGGGCACGAGGTGATTATTATTACTCCGTTTTATGCCAAGGTCATAGACCAGGGAAAATTTAAGTTAGAAAAAATTTTTAGCAACGTCAAATTAAATATTGACGCCAAAAATGAAGAATCAGTTAGCTACTTGCGCGCCGAATTATTGCCGGGTTTGAAAGTATATTTTATTGGCAATGAAAAGTATTTTTCTCGTCACAAAAAATTGTATGGTTCGGAGCACGAAAATGCTCGTTTTTATCTTTTTGATATAGCCGCTCTAAAATTAATATCACTGTTAAAATTCAAAGCTGATATTATTCATTGTCATGATTGGCATTCTGGTTTAGTGCCCTATTTGAAGCAAAGTCGTTTCAAAAAAAGCGAAACTCTTTCCAAGGCCGCCACAGTTTATACCATTCATAACTTGGTATTTCAACTGGGCCATAATTGGTGGGAAGTGCCAGAGAAGTATAAAGATAAGGGAACTAAAACTTTGCCATTGTTTGGTGATAAAAAAATTGAGTACATCAATTTTGCCAAACGAGGCATTCTCAATGCCGATGTTATCAACACGGTTTCCGAGACCTATGCCGAAGAAATATTGCAACCAAGTTTTGGGCAGGATTTGCACCGCATTTTGAGAAATAGAAAAGAAAATCTTTTTGGCATTGTCAATGGCATTGACTACAAGGATTATAATCCCATCAATGATCCTAACTTGGTATTGAATTATGACCATAAAAAAATTCAACGAAAAAAAGTGAACAAAGAGCGCATTCAAAAATTATTTAATCTTAAAATTGACCAAGACGCGCCAGTTTTATGCACCACTTCGCGAGTCACTTACCAAAAGGGCTTTGAGTTGATATTGAGCACGATCAGCAATATCATGGATATGGGTGCTCAACTAATTGTCATCGGCGCTGGCGATAGAAGCTATATCAGTGAATTCATGAAACTAGCCAAAAAATATCCCAAACAATTGGCAGTCATACCTTCACATAAGGAAAATCAAAAATATGAGACCTTGGTTTATGCTGGTTCAGATATGTTTCTTTTACCATCACACCATGAGCCCTGCGGTATCAATCAGCTGATTAGTTTTCGTTATGGTTGTGTGCCCATTGTCAGGCAAACTGGTGGCCTGAATGACACAGTAGAAAATTTTGAACCAAACAATGAGGCCAGTAATGGTTTTACCTTCAAAAATTACGATCAGAAAGAATTTTTGATTGCCTTGACTAGAGCCCTGGAGACCTACAAACACAAAAAAGTGTGGCGCGACTTGGCTTGTCGTGGTATGAAGGCCTCCTATTCTTGGGAAATACCGGCCAAAGAATATCTAGAGCTTTATCAGCACGCTATTAAGATAAAAAATGAAAAAGATAATTTGGGTTAACTTTTTACACATCTATCAGCCACCATGGCAGACAGTCGGAGTGGTACAGCAAATAGCTAGCCAAAGCTACGAGTATTTGGTTTATCTTTTTAAAAAATATCCAAAATATCGAGCCACTATAAATATCAGCGGTTGTTTACTGGACATGCTTTTTGAAATCCGGCCGGATTTGATCAAAGAATTACAAAAGCTAGTAAGCCGAAAACAAATTGAATTAACAGCCACAGCCAAATTTCACCCGCTTTTGCCATTATTAAGTCAAGAAGAAGTAATTAGGCAAATAAAATTAAACACCGAGACCTTAAAAAAGTTTTTCCCAAATTTGAAACCAAGTGGTTTTTATTTGCCGGAGATGGCCTATAGCCAAGGAGTGGCAAAAATTATCAAGCGGTTAGGTTATAAATGGATAATACTAGATCCAATATGCGCCAACGAAAAGATTGATAATAATATACACTATAGTATTAAAAATATTGGTTTGTCAGTTATTTTTCGCGATAGAATAATATCAAAAAAATATCCAGCCGAAGAGATTTATCATAAGCTAGAAAAAATAACGGCCAATGAAACAATAATCACCGCTACTGATGGTGAAATATATGGTCATCGCCATGAAGATTGGCAGGGGCATATTGAAAAAGTGATTTCTAATAAAAATTTGGAAAGCAAAACAGTGTCTCAATATATACTTGGACTAAGTAAGAAAAAAACTATTGTTTTGCGTCCAGGAACTTGGGAGTCAACAGCACAAGAGCTAAAATCTAATAAGCCCTTTGTAATGTGGTCTGATCCACGCAATAAAATCCAGCGGGACTTATGGGCCTTAGTTGCTCTAGCTAGTAAGTTGCTAAAAAAATACAAAAAAGATCCTAGTTTTCAATGGGCCAGAATGCATCTTGATCAGGGTTTGATTTCTTGCACTTTTTGGTGGGCTTCAGCTAGGAAGCCCTCCGACTTTTCTCCCTTGACTTGGCATCCAGACATGATTGACAATGGTGTTGAAGAGTTGGTGCGTAGTGTGCGATCTCTACAGCGAGCAACAAGCCAAGAAAAAATACAAGCCGAGAAGTTATATTTGGAAGTCAAAAAAAACACCTGGATGATTCATTGGAAAAAATATAGCAAATAATATTTATCCCGTTGCAAATTTACCACACAATGTAACGGGCAAAAGTAGGAATTATAAATAATTGTTTCACCTTTATTTTTTTAAACATTTTATTAAATAATTTGCAACGGGATGAAGATCACAAGCATTAAGCAGAACATGGACAAATTGCTGGACCAGGATTTTATTATGGCCTTGTTTAATCAACGGCTCAATAAATTTTATCCAGATTTTAAGCAAGTAGATGGCCTTATTTTTCATCCCTACAAGCGTCACGTTGGCAAAACCAGCATGATAATGGTGGTGGAATATGTGTTAAATTATTTAACAATAGATGAAAAAATAAAAAAAATTAACTTGTTTTCTTCGGCGCACTCGGATGGCTCTAGAACAAGATCTTTTTATGGCCAAAGTTATTTATATGATCATGGTTTTGATCAAGGCAATTTTTTGGTTGGCCGACCCTTATTTTATCTTGATGGGCAGTTTGCTTTTTTTTATGAAGCAGTGCTGGGTCGCACTTTTCGCAAAGTTATGCAAGAAAAGCCCGATCAAGATTTTTCAGCGATCTTGAATCTGGCGGCTAGGTGGATAAAAAAAATGCACGATTGCCCAGTTGATCAAGACAGTAAGTTTGTTTTTTTTGATTTTAGCGAAATGTCACCCAAGCCACAGAAGTTTTTGGATGACATGAGCAAAGTTTATCCGGAATTAGGTCAGCGTTTGGATAGTACTTTTCATCGCTTGGCTGATTTGAAGAAAAAAAATTTCAACACTTTTCCGGTATCTATTATACACGGTGATTATCACCCAGAAAATATTATTGTAAAAAAGTTGGAGCCAGATAAAATAAAAGTTATTGATTTTACTGATTTGTCATTGGGTGATCCTATGGTGGACTTGGGGTCGTTTATTCAGCAGATAGATTTTATGGGCTTTGAGTGTTTGAGTAGGGCTAATATAAATAAGTATAAAACTATTTTTTTGGAATATTATTTTAATAAAAAATTTGAAGATATTGATATCAATGATTTGAATAGAATAAATTTATATCAGGCCTGGGTAGTTTTGCGCACCACTTTGTTGCTTTTTTATGCCAAGTCAGCCATTCACCCCCTAGGTGAATTGATCGAAGAAATAGATCGCTATTTGAGCTTGGCTGAAAGTAGCCAAAGAAAAATAAACTTGTATTAATTTTTTCATCCATGTCAAATAAAAATAAAACAAAAATTCTATTCTGCGCTGCCGAAGCCAGCCCTTTGGCTAAGGTGGGTGGTTTGGCGGATGTGGTTGGTTCTCTACCAAAAGCTTTGGTTAAAATTGGCCTTGATGTTCACTTGATTTTACCGTATTACGCTGTCATCAAGGGAAAATACAAAACTAAGTTAGTAAAGAAAGATTTACCGATTAGCTTGGATGGTCAGCAACAGCGTTTTGATCTTTATCAAACCACCTTGCCGAACAGTAAAGTGCCAGTGTATTTAGTCAAACATAAATTTTTTGATTATCCGGAGATTTACTTTGGCGCTAAAAAAATTAGTTTAAATAAAAGATTAATAAGTGATGTCGAGCGTTATACTTTTTTCTCTAAAGCCGTGGTTGAGCTTATGAAAGCGCTGGATTGGCAAATAGATATAGTTCATTGCCATGATTGGCACACAGCACTAGTCCCGACTTTTATTGATGAATATGCAGTGAAATATAGTAGTTTTCCCAACACCAAGACACTGCTAACCATACACAATTTAGCCAACCAAGGACTCAGTCATTTGGACATATTGGATTATGCTGGCCTGCATCATGATCTTACTCCAGCAGTGATGGAAGATTATTATGATCAGGATGGTCAAATTTTGGATTTGATGAAAATTGGTATTTTATCGGCTGACCACATAAATACAGTCAGCCCTAGCTATGCCAAGGAAATATTGACCAAGCAATATGGCGAGCATTTAGAAAAGTATTTGCTAAGGCGTCAGAAAAATCTTAGTGGCATAGTCAATGGCATTGATGTAGATTTTTTTGATCCCAATAAAGACAAATTAATTTATCAAAAATATAATTACAAAAATTTTGGGATTGGCAAGAAAGTAAATAAGCAAAAATTACAGAAAACTTTTGGCTTGAGTGTCGATCAGCGCATACCATTGTTTGGTTTGGTGACGCGCTTATTCAAACAAAAGGGTTTGGATATTTTGTTGCCGGCCATTGAACAGTTTTTAAAAAAAGAGAAGTTTCAATTAGTGGTTTTGGGTTCTGGTCAAGTAGAATATGAAAAAGCGCTAAAAAATTTGCAAAGCAAATACCCCAAAACAGTAGCTGTCAAAATTGGTTTTGATGCTCGCTTGGCGCAAAAAATTTACGCGGCCTCGGATTTTTTCTTGATGCCTTCATTTTTTGAGCCCTGTGGCTTGGGGCAGATGATTGCCATGCGCTATGGCTCTATACCCATTGTCAGAGCAACTGGCGGTCTCAAAGACACAGTCAGTAGTCAGAGTGGTTTGGTTTTTAAAAAATATAGTCAAAGTGAATTGGAAAGAATGATAAAAAAAGCCCTAAGATTATATAATGCTCCTCGGATGTTTAATAACATGGTAAAATACGATATGCAGTTAGATTTTTCTTGGAAAAAATCAGCTCTTGCTTATCAAAAACTTTATAAAAAATTATTAAAATAATTCACCCCCTGAAATAATTTTAAATTTATTTTTTATGCTATACTATACGTATGTTTTAAAAAGCGATAAGGATAATAAATTATATATAGGTTTTACTAATAATTTAAAATTAAGATTTGAGCAACATAAAAAAGGATTGGTAACATCTACTAAAAATCGTAGGCCATTAAAACTAATTTATTGTGAAATTTGTACCGAACGTAAAGATGCTACCAAAAGAGAGGGGTATTTGAAAACCCATTATGGCAAGATGTTTTTAAAGAAGCGGCTCAAATCTTATTTCAGGGGGTAAATATGAAGTCAGAATTTAGAAAAGATTATATTCAAGAAAAATATGTCATCATTGCTCCGCGACGGATAAAACGGCCAAATGATGTCAGAGTGCCAGTCGATCAGACCACTAAGCAATTTGATGAGGCCTGTCAGTTTTGTTCTGGTCATTTGAAAGGCGACAAGTTTCTTTATCGTCTTGGACCAGCCAAAAATTGGCGCATCGCCACCAAGGCCAACAAATATCCAGTGGTGACCCTCAACAACCCTCGGGCCTATGGTCAGCAGGAAGTGGTCATAGAAACACCAGACCATCTTAGGGAGCTGGAGGATTTGCCGGTGGAGCATTTGGCCGAGTTGCTGACAACTTATGCTGAAAGAACAAAAGCCATTACTAAAAATAAAAAAATAGAATATATTTTGATATTCAAAAATAATGGTGGCACAGCCGGCGCCTCTCTACAACATTCGCATTCGCAAATTTTTGCCACTAATTTTTTGCCACCGCATTTGGCTGACAAATCTCAACGCCAACAGGCCTACAAACTACAAAAAGGCACTTGTGTTTATTGTGATGTGATAAAAAAAGAAAAAAAGGGCCCGCGTTTTGTCTGGCAGGACAAAAATATTATTGCCTTCACGCCTTATGCTTCAATGTTTAACTACGAGATATGGATTATGCCCAAAAGGCATATTGATAATATTACCCTGCTTACTGCAGCAGAAAAATTGTCTTGGGCTAAGATTTTGAAACACAGTTTGAAGAAAATAAGTTTGCTCAATCTGCCTTACAATTATTATTTTCATCAAGTGATTCACGACGAAGATCAGCATTTGTACATGAAGATAGTGCCTCGTGGCTCGGTCTGGGCTGGAGTAGAGATTGGCTCAGGATTGATAATCAATCCTATTGCCCCAGAGGAGGCGGCTAGGTTTTATAGATTGGGCTTGAAATAAGTTGAAAGTAAAAAGTAGAAAGTTAATAGCTCTCTACTTTTTTTGACTAATATTGGGTAAATATTTATTTAATCTTTCCAAACTTCCTTTTGCCGGCCTGAACAACATCGCCGGATTTTATAGCAATATCTTTATCCCAAACTGATACTTTTTCATGATTGAGTTTCATACCACCACCGTCTATCAGGCGTCTGGCTTCGCCCTTGGAATTGACTAATTTCATTTGTAATAGCAAATCAATAGGACTTATTTTATTTTTGCCAATAGCAAATTCTTGTATCTCATCAGGATTGGCTTTTTTAGCAAAAATATTGGTGAACTCTTGGCCAGCTTTGGTGGCCGCATTTTCACTAAAATAAATTTTTACAATTTCACCAGCTAACCGGAATTTTATATCGCGGGGATTTTTGCCGGCCTTCAAATCTTTATCAAGTTGTTTTATTTCAGTCAACGACACTCTGGTGCAAAGTTCAAAGCCGGAAATAATCATGCCGTCAGTCCAAGACATAATTTTGCCAAACATGTCTTGAGCTGTGTCTGATAAGGCAGCCATATTACCCTCGGATTTGCCCATTTTTTTGCCACTGGTGTCAGTCAACAAGCGCATGGTGATGACAAACTTTTCTTTGTGCTTCAATTCTTTCATCAAATCACGGCCAGCCAGCATATTGAAGGTCTGGTCATTGCCACCGATTTCACCGTCAACATCCATAGCCACGCAGTCATAGGCCTGCAAGATCGGGTACATGAATTCGTGTAAGTAAATCGCTTTGGCTGACTTGATGCGTTCTTGGAACATATCCCGCTCTAGTAAGCGCTGGACAGTGAAGTGTTTGGCCAAATCCATGACTTGATTGAAATTCATTTTGCTTTGCCACTGGCTGTTGAATTTTATTTCCGCTTTATTATTACCCGAAAAATTGATTAGCTTGTTAGCTTGATTTTTATAGCTCTTGGCATTTTTCAAAACCTGCTCTCTGGTCAATGCTTGGCGGGTGGCTGTTTTGTCTGTCGGATCGCCAACCATGCCAGTAAAATCACCAATCAATAATATTATTTTATGGCCCAATTCTTGGAATTGTCTAAGCTTCTCTATGGTGATAGCATGGCCCAAATGCAGTGTCGGACCAGTAGGATCAATACCCAAATACAATGTCAACTGTTTGCCAGACAGTAGTTGTTTTTTTAAGTATTCCTTACTGGGGTAGACATTTTCTACACCCCTTTCCAATAGTTCTTGAATTTTTGCTTGATCCGTGCTAATTTTAGCCATAGTTTCGATTTTTCTTAATTAAGTATATTCAAATTATAGCTTATTTTTGCTATAATTCAAATACTAATTACAAATATGCCCATCCCCCAATTAGAACCAACTTTTCAACATAAAAAAATAGACCAAAAGCCAAGCTTTTTTTCTAAGACAACAATCGGCTCTGGTCATAGACAACCCAAGACCCCTAAAAAGGGATTTTTCAAAAAGTTGTTTAAAAAATACTGGTTATATATTGTCGCCTTAATTTTATTGTTGGGCATTGCTTTTATTGCTCTGGTGGCTTGGTATTCCAAGGACTTGCCAGATGTCAATAAACTTATTGACCGAAGTTCGCCACTTAGCACCAAGATTTATGATAACAAAGGTGAAACATTGCTTTATGAAGTGCATGGGCCAGAGCAAAGAACTTTGGTCACTATTAGCGAGTTGCCTGATTATGTCAAACAAGCCACCATTGCCATTGAAGATAAAGATTTTTATAACCACGGCGGTATTTCTATCAAAGGGATCATCCGTGGGCAGATTGTGCCCCGCCTCAGTGGCCAAAGAGCGCAGGGTGGCTCGACCCTCACTCAGCAATTTGTAAAAAACGCTATTTTGACTAATGAGCGTCGCGTATCCAGAAAAATAAAAGAATGGGTTTTGTCTTATCGCATTGAAAAAAAATTTACCAAAGACGAAATCTTGCAATTGTATTTGAACGAAATTCCCTATGGCGGATCAGCTTATGGTATTGAATCCGCGGCTCATTATTATTTTGATAAGCCAGCCAAAGATTTGACTTTGGGTGAGGCCGCAGTTTTGGCCGCCTTACCGCAGTCACCAACATATTTGTCGCCATTTGGTAATAATAAAAACAAATTGATTACTCGTCAGCACACGGTTTTGAATTTGATGGTTGATCAAGGATATATCAGCCAAGAAAAAGCCGACGAAGCCAAACAGCAAGAATTAAAATTCAAAAAAAGAGCGGAGAATATGCGCGCTCCGCATTTTGTCACCTATGTCAAGCAACAGCTAGAGGAAGAATACGGTACTACTATGGTTGAGCAAAGCGGTTGGAAAATAACTACTTCTTTAGATTGGGAAATGCAACAAGCGGCCGAACGAGCTGTGGCTGAGGTGGCGCCAAAGAACAAAGAAAAATACGACGCTGATAATGCCGCTCTGGTGGCTATTGATGTGGCTAGTGGCGATATCAAAGCCATGGTGGGCTCCAAGGACTTTTTTGATGATGAGATTGATGGACAGGTCAATGTGGCCGTAGCTGATAGACAGCCCGGTAGCTCTATTAAGCCCATTGTTTATTTAACAGCTTTTATAAAGGGCTATAGGCCAGACACCATTCTTTTTGACTTGGCTACCAAGTTTGGCATCAAAGCCGATGGCACACCCTACAAGCCGTTGGACTATGATGGCAAAGAAAGAGGGCCAGTTTCTATCAGGCAGGCCTTGGCCGGCTCACTTAATATTCCAGCTGTCAAAGTATTGTATTTGGCTGGAGTAAAGAGTGTCACTGATTTGGCTACTCAGCTGGGCTATACTACACTGACCAATCCAGATCGCTATGGCTTGTCACTGGTCTTGGGAGGAGCAGAGGTAAAATTATTGGAGCATGTCAATGCTTACGCGGCTATTGCTCGCGAGGGAGTGGTTCAAGATTATCGCCCCATATTAAAAATAGAGGATGCTAAGGGTGAGATAGTCAAAGAAAATAAAGAAAACAAAGGACGTCGAGTAGTTGATAAAAAATACACTAGAATTTTATCTGATGTTATGTCGGATAATTCAGCTCGAGCTTTTATCTTTGGTGAAGCAAATTTTTTAACCTTGCCAGATAGACCAGTGGCCGCCAAAACCGGTACAACCAATGATTACCACGATGCTTGGACAGTGGGCTTTACGCCTGATATTGCGGTTGGCGTCTGGGTAGGCAACAGTGACAATCGAGCCATGAAGCCGGGAGCTGATGGCTCTGTCGTTGCGGCGCCAATTTGGAATAAATTTATGCGCGAGGTGACTGCTAAGATGCCGGTCAAGGGTTTTGAAAAAGAATTCTTGGAGCCCTGCAATAAAACCATGGTTTGCGGTCAGCTAGCCAAAGAGCAGATTGTAAAAATTGACAAAGTCACTGGCAAGTTAGCCACGGCTTATACACCCTATGACCAAATTGAAGAAAAAAAATACTTAGAAGTGCATGAAATTTTGCAATATGTAAATATCAATGATCCACTGGGCCCGCCCCTTGATAATCCTAGCAATGATCCGCAGTATGTTGCTTGGGAAGAGCCGATCAAAAAATGGGCTACCGATAATGGCTACAACACTGGTCCCGTGCCGACAGAGTTTGACGACACTCACAAGCCAGAAAATCAACCGAGTATCAGCATCCTGTCGCCCAGTGAAAATCAAACCATCAATTCCGCTAGTGTCAATATTTCTGTACAGGTCAGCGCTCCACTTGGTGTAAAAAAAGTAGAATATTTTTTGGACAATGATAAGGTTGGTGAAAGCAATCTAGCCCCATTTGGTTTGAGCTATAATATCAATCCATTTGTCAGCAATGGCGCGCATCGCTTACGGGCGATTGCCTCTGATGATATTGGTGACTACAAAGAAGTCAGTATCAATATCAATATTCAGCTTGACCCCTCACTGAGACAATTTAATTTGCAATGGATTGATCCGCAAAATAATACTAATATCTCCAGTAATAGTTTGCCATATAATTTGCGTCTAAGTTTGGACAAACCGCAAAATATAAAAAAAATAGATTTTTATTATAAAGATCAAAGCAATAATTCCCAGTGGTTTGCTTATGTTGAGAATCCGAGCAATTCACCAAGCACGCTTTGGGGCAAGGGTTTGCCGTCAGGCACTTACCGACTCTATATGGTAGTGCAAGATCAGGGTAATGGTCTGATGACTACGCCGGAAATAAGTGTCAATATACAATAATATTATCCATCCAGCCCTGCACCGTACGGTGCAGGGCTGGATTTTGATACTTGCCACCAAAGTAAAAAAACACTATTATATCTTAGATATGGACTTCAAATTGGTTTCACAATTCAAGCCAGCCGGCCACCAAGCCCCAGCCATAAAAAAGCTGGTTAAGGGTTTGCAAGCCGGCTACCAAGATCAAACATTGTTGGGGGTCACTGGCTCAGGCAAGACCTTTACTATTGCCAATGTGGTGGCGCAAATCAATAAGCCGACTTTAGTGATTTCTCACAACAAGACCTTGGCCGCGCAGTTGGCTTCGGAGTTTCAGGATTTTTTTCCGGACAATGCTGTGCATTATTTTGTTTCTTACTATGATTATTATCAGCCGGAGGCATATATACCATCATCCGATACCTATATTGAAAAAGAAACCCAGATCAATGAAGAAATAGATCGTTTGCGTCATGTCAGTACGCAGAGCTTGTTGACTAGGCGCGATGTTTTGATTGTGGCTTCGGTTTCTTGTATTTATAATTTAGGCAATCCAGCCGAGTATCAGCATTTTAAGATAAATTTGAAAGTAGGCGAGAGCTACAATAGATTCAAGTTGCTCAAGAATTTGAATAATTTACAATATCACCGCAATGATTTGGTTTTGACGCGTTCTAACTATACGGTCAAAGGTGAAATTATTGATATTTTTGCTTCGGGCCAAGAAAAAGAATTTTATCGGCTAACTTTTTTTGCGGATGTCTTAGAAAGCATTGAGACAATCAGTTTGTTGGGACACCAAGTAATAGACAAACCCCCAGAAGTATTTATTTTTCCGGCCAAGCATTTTATGGTCAGTCCAGAAAACATAAAAGATATTGTGGCGGAGATAAGATATGATTTGGACTTGGAATTAGTTGAATTTCAAAAGCAGGGTAAAATTTTGGAAGCCGAAAGATTAAAAACCAGAGTCAACAATGATTTAGAAATGATTTTGGAAACGGGTTTTTGCAATGGCATTGAGAATTATTCCCGTTATTTTGATGGCCGGCAAAAAAATGATTCCCCTAATAGTTTGATGGACTATTTTCCTGATGATTTTTTGTTGATCGTTGATGAATCGCACATGACCTTGCCCCAAATTGGCGGTATGTATTTGGGGGACAGAGCCCGCAAGAAAAATTTGATTGAGTTTGGCTTTCGTCTGCAGGCAGCTTATGACAATCGTCCTTTGAATTTTGAAGAGTTCAATCAGCAGTATAAACAAGCTATATATATTTCCGCTACGCCAGCCGAGTATGAATTAAATAAATCGCAAAGTATTGCCGAGCAATTAGTAAGGCCGACTTTTATTTTGGATCCGACTATCGAAATTCGTTCCAGTAAAGATCAGCTTGATGATTTGGTTAAGGAAATTAAAATAAGAGG
>CALMZN010000017.1 GCA_937870675.1 uncultured bacterium | reverse complement strand
ATAATTAGACAATATAATAATGAAAAACAGCCAGGTAGCTGTTACAACTATAACACAATTAGACTTATAGAAATAAAAAAGAAATTAGAAAATATATGTAAACAAATCGATGATGGTTCTTTATTCAAGGAATTTATAAATTGTTATAATAATAAATATTTAATTTAGAAAATATGACTGAAAAATTATCGGGTTTTTTTGAAGATACGCCACAACATAGAGTTGAAGACGCGAGGCAGGATGAAATAAATAAATTATATGATGAGCGTCAAGAATTGATTGCCCAAGGAGTGGCAGAAGATGATAAAAGAATTTTGGCATTGAATAGGCGCTTGGAAGAATGGACAACGCCCGGAGCAACAACTGGGGCTCGAGCAGTGGAAAATTTGATTAACTCTTCCAAGGATATGGAGATCCCATCATCCACTGACAACACTGATCAAACACTCAGAAAAGTTGATAGTCCGGAAGCAGAACAAAAAAAACCTGACGCAAATGAACAAGTTAGTGAAGCCGCTAAATATATTAAAGAAAAGCAAAAGAAAATAGTTGATTTGCGTCGAGAATTAGTAATAAATATAGTTCCCAAAATTGAAGGCGAGATAAAAAAAGTCACTATTGATAAAATTCATCAGTGGGAAATGGATTATAACGATTTTCAGCAAGAAATTGATACTTATAAGTACAAAGATGATCTAGCAAAAGTCAGAAAAAAGTTTGGAATGTTTTTCGATAATTGGTATTTTGAATTAAGTCTTATTTTTCAAGAAGCTATTAAAAATCTTGACAAACAATAGTAAATAGTCGGTGTTGTTTAAAAAACCGTTGATTTTAGCGGTTTTTTAGTTAATTATTGACACAAATTAGATATTATGCTATTATTTTACATTATTACGCTCTTTTTTCCACGGGGGCCCAAAGCTATGGTTAGACCGCTGTTCGGCTCTTCCCTGGCGGGTTCAGCTGATAAGCTGGCCAAATGCCCAAGCGTTTGGGTCCCTCACCTATTTCTCACAACGACGCCATCGTCGTTTGAGCGGTTGCCCGAGATCCGTTAGCTCGGGTAGCAAACAGCTAGGAGCCAGTGTATTAAAAGGCTAGGGTTAGCCCTAGCTGGGCCTGATGCTGTGCAACGGCTTTATGTTGCGTAAAAGGGGGGGAGGATGAACAATCGTGTGAATCCTTCCCTCTTAATTTTGTCAAATCGTAAATTTTTCTTTAACGCAAAAATATGGTAAAATTTACCCTGTTAAGTGTCGCTGAGCGGTAGCCACGCTAAAGCGTGGTTATTTAACAGGGTAAACTATGGCTAAAAAAGATTTAATACAAAAACTAAAACAAAGTAATTTATTAGGGCGTGGCGGAGCCGCTTACCCCACTCATTTGAAATGGCAAGTGGTACTGGACGCTCGAGGAAGCAAAAAATATATTGTGGCTAATGGTTCAGAAGGTGAGCCCAATGTGCACAAAGATTTTTTTATTTTACAGCATCACGCCAATGTTTTGGTTGACGGAGTCAAACAAGCTCTGGCTTGTATTCCAGGAAGCGTAGGTATAATTTATTTGAACAAAAAATATTATCGTCGTTTCAAAAAGCCCTTAGAAAAAATAATTGCTAAAGCGCCAATTACGGTTTTTGAAGAAAAGGGCGGATATTTGTCTGGCGAAGAAACTGTGGTCTGCGAAGAAATAGAAGGCAAATTAGCTCGTCCAAGAATCAGACCGCCTTTTCCTGGTCAAAAAGGCATTCACGGCTACCCCACACTGATAAATAATATTGAGACCTTTTATTGTGTTTCCAAGATTGCGCATGATGATTATCAACAGACCAGATTTTATACAATTTCCGGTGATGTGAAAAAATCAGGCGTTCATGAAATGGCTTTGGACTTGACCATCAAAGAAGTTTTGGAGAAAACCGGTTCTTGGCCAAAAAAAGATTTTTTTGTGCAAGCTGGCGGGGGCGCTAGTGGGGAGATTTTTTTGAGTGATGAACTTGATCGTCCAGTTGGCGGCTCGGGCGCTATCGTGGTTTATGACCAGAAAAAAACCGACCCCTATCTTTTGCTTTATCGCTGGGCCAAGTTTTTTATGGAAGCCAATTGTGACAAATGCACACCTTGTCGCGAGGGAGTTTATCGTCTGGCCGAGATGGTGCACAAACGTATGATCGATCAGGCCGTTTTGAATGATTTATTTTTGGTTATGGAAAATACTAGTTTTTGCGCTTTAGGCAAAAGCGTGCCTGGGCCATTTCGTAGTTTGATTTATAAAATTATTACACCCCAAAAAAATGGCCAAAAAAATTGAAATAAAAATAAATAATAAAAAAATAATCGCCGAAGAAGGCCAGACCGTCTTGCAAGCGGCCGAGGCCAATGGTCTTTATATACCGACTCTTTGTTGGCATTCGGATCTTGAGATCAAACCCAATTGTCGTATTTGCGTAGTGCAAATAAAAGGTCAAAAGGGCTTGCCTACTTCTTGCAGTACTTATGTTTCTGAAGGTATGGAAGTGATCACTGAATCAGAAGAAATTGCCAAAGCCCGACAAGTAAATATGGAGCTTATTTTTGCTCAGCATCGCGAAGAGTGCAATGACTGCGTCTATATGTATAATTGCCAGATCAAAGATTTGGCCAAAAAATTTAATTCCACTATTACTCGTTTTCCAGACAGAAAAAATAAATTTCCAACATATCAATTTAGCACGGCCTTGCAATACGACAGTTCCAAGTGCATTGATTGTGGTAATTGCGTGGAGATTTGCCATAAGCAGGGCGTTGATTTTTTGACCTACGAAAAAGATAATACATTTTTTAATGTTGTGCCCACTAAAGATAAAAATATTGACTGTATTTATTGCGGTCAGTGTTTAATACATTGCCCAGTCGGCGCTTTTGAAGGAGTCGGGGAGTTTGAGGGAGTAGAGAAACCCTTGTTGGATAAAAATAAAATTGTCGTTTTTCAGTTTGCACCTAGTGTTCGGGTCAGTATTGGCGAAGAGTTTGGTTTGGAGCCCGGGGCTATTGTGACGGAAAAGCTGTCAGCGGGTTTGAAGATGCTGGGAGCTGATTATGTTTTTGATGTGGCTGTGGGCTCTGATGTGACAACTATTGAGGAAGCCAAAGAATTTATTGAGCGCGTTGAAGCCAATGGCACACTGCCAATGTTCACCTCTTGCTGTCCATCCTGGGTAAAGTACATTGAATTTTTTTATCCCGAGTTTATTCCAAATTTGACTACAGTTCGTTCACCGCAGATAAATTTGGGCGGATTAATCAAAACTTACTGGGCTCAAAGCAAAAAAATAGATCCCAAAAATATTGTTGTGGTCTCAGTAATGCCTTGTGTGGCCAAAAAATGGGAAATGAATAGGCCGGAGTTAAAAATAAATGGCTTAAAGCCAGTTGATTATGTTTTGACCACTCGCGAATTGGCTTATTTATTTAAAAAACACAAAATTGATTTGCCAAATTTGAAGCCCAAAAGTTTGGATGACCCACTGGGTCGGCCAACTGGCTCGGGAGTGATTTATGGCGCGGTTGGTGGTGTGATGGAGTCGGCCTTGCGTACGGTGTATTTTCAATTGACTGGCCAGAAACTGCCAAATATTTGCTGGCAAAATTCTAGCGACATACTAGGTTTGCAGGAGGCAACTTTGAAAATAAAAAACAAAGAATATAAAGTAGCTTTTGTCAGTGGTTCTGGCCCAGCGGAAAAATTATTAAAAAAACTTCAAAAAAAACAAGTTAAGTATGATTATGTGGAAGTCATGGCTTGTCCGGGTGGCTGTATTGGTGGCGGTGGACAGCCAGTGCCTACCAATCAAAAAATTAGAGCCAAACGAGCCAAAAGTTTATTTAATATTGATGTCGCTTCCAAATTAAAAGCCGCGCAGGATAGTCCAGAAATGAAAAAACTTTACGCCGAGTATTTTACGGACAAAAAAATAATTCACAAAATTTGCCATACTCATTTTAATAAAACTACTAAACAGGTTCACCCCGTTAAATAAATTTAATATAATTTTTCGAGTGCACAAATACTGTTGGGGATTTAAAAAATTAACATAGATTCATTAATTACGATTAATTAAATTTAAGATTTTAAATTTTTGATTTAAAATCTTATTTAACGGGGTAAATATAAACATGGCTGAATCGAAAGTAGAAATTATTGTTGATAAAAAAGTAGTGGTGATTACACAACTTTTAGTTATGATGAGCTTGGCTGCCTTGTTGCCACTTTTTCCTTTACAGCAAATCACCGGTCCACTAGTCAATGCCTTGTTGTATATTGCGGTGATAATGCTGGGAGCAAACAATGCTTTGTTGATTTGTTTTTTACCCAGTGTGACTGCTTTTAGCGCCGGACTTTTGCCGGCGGTCATGCTACCTTTGATTCCGGTGATTATTATTGGTAATATTTTATTGGTCTTATTTTTTAATTATTTCAAAGAAAAAAATTTTTGGTTGGCTGTGGCTGTGGCTAGTTTTGCTAAGTATATTTTTATTTATTCTCTAGCCAGTATACTTGTCTCCCAATTTGTCAAAAACACGTCTTTAGCCAAGCTGGTTAGCAGTATGATGAGCTATCAGCAATTGCTCAATGCCCTTTTGGGCGGTATTATTGCTTGGGCTTTTTTGAAATTTATCAAGCGCATCTGATATGCCAAGAGCAAAATCGTTAATATTATTTACGGTCTTAATAGATGTTGTTGGACTGGGTATTATCATCCCGGTCCTGCCTTTTTTTGTCAGTTCTTTTGGAGTTTCGCCGTTGACTATCACTTCCCTGATTGCGGTTTACGCTTTTTGTTCGTTTTTTAGCAGTCCTGTTTTGGGAGCAATTTCTGATCGCTATGGGCGTAAGCCGGTTTTATTTTTGTCATTGTTGAGCACTTCCATTGGTTGGTTTGTTTTTGCTTCAGCTCACAATGTATTTCAGCTATTTCTAGGTAGAGTAATAGACGGTTTGGCGGCTGGCAATATATCCACGGCCCAGGGCTATTTGGTGGATATAGCTAAAGATGACAAAGAAAGAACCACCAATCTAGGTTATATTGGTGCTCTTTTTGGCTTGGGCTTTGTTATTGGCCCTTTTTTGGGTGGCGTGCTTAGCGCTATTTCACCAAACACCCCGTTTTTATTTGTAGGTTTTTTGGCATTGATCAATGCTTTGATTACCTGGAAATATTTGCCGGAGTCAAACAGCGCTCATCAGACGCAAGGTAAAATTAACCTTAATCCTTTTGCGCCATTGAAGCGTGCGGTTTTAAATAGGCCATTGTGGTCATCATTTGCTTCTTGGTTTTTCTTTGGCGCTGCGGCTTTTGGCATACAATCAATTTTGTCTATATATTTTAAAGATGTATTGCACTTCAGTTCTTTTTTAAGCGGTATGGTAATCACCATGGTTGGTGTTATTTTAGTTTTGAACCAGGGCTTGGCCTTGAGGTATTTTTGGTTAAGAAAATTTAAGGAATTGCAATTGGAGAAGTGGTTTTTACTTTTGTGCGTTGTT
>CALMZN010000016.1 GCA_937870675.1 uncultured bacterium | reverse complement strand
GGGGTCTGCATATATTAGAAATTGAAATAACCACCAGATGCAATCTAAATTGTGCCCATTGCTACAATCGAGCGATGGAAGTATTAGACATGCCTCTAGCGGAAATAATTTTATTGATCAAATTAGCTGAAGATAAAAAAATACATCGTGTAATCATTTCTGGTGGTGAGGCAGTTCTCCATCCTGAATTCAAAGCTTTAGCTCAATATCTTAAAACACACAAGCCAAATGTTCAGGTTGTGATTCAATCCAATGGACTCATCGGTCAACAAGACATAGAATTGATCAAGGCTTTTGACATCGTCCACTTAAGCTTTGAGCCCGATGGCTCTGATATACGCAAAAGCTCAACAGCAAAAATAATAGAAACAGCCAGAAAATTTATTGATGCTGGTATTTATACTTATTTTTTCGCCACTATTCATCCCAATAACATAGATAAAATAGATTGGATGACTGATCTGGCAAATAAACATAAAATAGATATTGGCTTCAATTTGTGTATTGCCGGTCATAGACAACACCTCCAGCTTAGCCTGGAACAAAAAAAACTAGCCACCAAAAAATTACACCAATTATACCTTGATAAAAAAACGCTACGATTTACCTCCCCCTTTGCGGCCATCTTAAAAAAGCAAAAAACAAACACCTATGTGGGCATTAAGGGCGGCTGTACCGCTGGTATAGCTGCCTGCGTCATTTTACCAAACGGCGATGTTACGCCTTGTCCATTTTTTAGAATTAAGGCCGGAAATATACACCAATCAACTTTAGAAAAAATCTGGTTTGAATCAAAAATATTCACAGTTCTAAGAAATCGCCAAGCTTTTATTGAACCTTGCGGTAGTTGTAAATATTTATCGTATTGCGGCGGCTGTAGAGCTAGGGCTTATATCCAAAACGGAAGTTTAATAGGACCTGATCCCGAGTGCTTCTTAAATTAATCATTAAAATTTAACCTAAATAAGCCTAGTTATTATCAAGCCATAAATGCTATCGCTAGCCATCCTGTATATCGCCGTAACTTTAGCGGAGGCGGAGTCCAAATTAGTTTTCAGGATTTTCATCAAAAAATGTTCGAACATCAATCAAAAAACACCGCCAGATTATTTATCGGTGAGAATCTTTACCCGCCAAAGCGAAGCGACGGCGGGCCTCACTCTCCGCCAGAAATTGAAATAATTTTGATTTTATTTAAATTATATGGTAAAATTATTATGTTACATTATTAATAATGTAAGTTAATTAACTAAAATAAAATTATGAAAAAAATATCAATAATTTTTATTTTATTAGCGTTTGCTTTTGGGTTTATGGCCTCGGAAGCGATAGCGGCAGGAGGTAAGGTGCGCGGTGAAGAAGGCGCCGGCCAAGTAAATCAGTA
>CALMZN010000015.1 GCA_937870675.1 uncultured bacterium | reverse complement strand
CTACCACTTGTTTTTTTAATTCTTGAAAATATATTTTATCTGATTCTAAAATGGGCTCCCCGATTATTTTTAACTTTACCTCTTTATCTGAATGACTCTTTATATTGGGCAATAAACTAATAATTTTATCAATTTGTTTAGTGGGCGCTATTCTGCTGACAGTCAAAATTCTTATCTGATTATGATTTTCTTTTGCTTGGAAAAAAAACAGCTTATCATCTATACCATGATGTAAAATTTTCAATTTTTTACTGGGCAGACGAAAACTCTCTTTTGAACCAGTAAATACTAAGTCGCTAAATTTTTCAGCCATTCTCAACTTACCTGTAACACTCTTGTGCATATACCAAAACCCTACTCTCTTGGCCAAAATCTTCCACAAATAATAGCCAAGAATCACATACTCTGCATTCATGTGCACAAAAACCACATCATAATCTTTTCTGTACTGCCAAATAAATTTATAAAATTTTGACACATAGAAAAAACGATTCTGTTTTTTTTCCTTTCCTAAAGATAGAACACGAACATTGCTTGGCAAAGAATAATTACCTTTTTGCAAACAAATAATCGTGACCAATCTAAAATTTTTGGAAAACTCTAATATCCAATTATGAAAAAAACCCAAAACTGCGTCATCTTTATCAACTTTTTGGGTGAGAATTAATAATTTTTTATCAAGGTTTGCCATCGATTTAAGATAATATCAAAACTTTCTTGATTATCAATTTTCTTTTCTGACGCTAAATTATTTTTTATAGAATCATAAAATTCTGACTGTCTCATTTTTTCCATGGCTTGGACTAGAGCTGTTTGATCGTTTGTAGGGATGACCAAGCCATGCGCGCTATCCTTTATCACCTCATCAGCGCAACCCACCTCAGTTATGATGACTGGCAAGCCACAATTCCTAGCTTCTACCGCTACCAGACCATAGCCCTCGCTATCCGAAGTCAAAAGCAGGCAATCAGCGCTGTGATACAAATCGCCGATTTTATCCTGCCAGCCATAAAATATTACCTGCTCTCTGATATTCAGATCAGAGGCCAATTTTTTTAAACTATCTTTTTCTGATCCATCGCCAACAATGACTAATTTTATTTTTTCTTTATTACTCAATTTTTTGATAGCCCGCAACTGCAAGGCGATATTTTTGATCGGCACCAATCTGCCCACTGTCAAAAAAATAAAATGATTAGGATAAATTTTATGTAAATCAATACTCGCTGAGTTCAGCAAATTAGCCGTATCCACTACTACTGGCGCTATATAAATTTTATCAGCTAACAAATGATATTTTTCTTTAATCTGATTTTTAAGGCGCGCGCTTACCACCCTCACCAAATCAGCATTTTGCAAGCACTGGCTGGTTAAATAATCTCTCAATACACTGTTTTTTTCAAAACCATGAATCTGCGTCTCATATTTCAGATGGAATTTTTTGGCTAATTTTAGTCCCAAAAAACCAAGAAAACTGCTATCTTGCGCGGTTATCAAATCAAATTTCTCTTGCTTTAATAAAGCGCTAGCTTTTTTATATATTCGCCATAGAGTGACGACTTTATTAGCGCCAGCAATGCCCCAAACTGATACTTTGGCGGATAAATCAACCCTTTGCTCAGCGCTGGGGACAATAACCATATATTTTTCAACTTTATCACCCAAAACAACAGCTCTTCGCGCTACTGCCGATTGTGGATCCAATATTTTTTTGTCCAAGCCCAAAGATAATATTTTCATGATTGCAATATTTTTAAAGTATCGACAGTGGCTTGGTGATAAGAATAATCATAATTCAATGATTTTATTTTCTGACAATAATTTGTATAGTTATTTTTGGCTGCCAAATCCTGCAGGCATATTGTGATTTCCTCAATTTTTTGTGGGTCAAAAATTTTTATATCTTTTTTCAAGCCAGTAAAGCCAATTTCTTTAGAGCTGATAAAAGGAATCTTGGCTTGCACGCAGTCCAACATAGTATTGGGGCTGATGTCACTAAGTGATGGAAAAACCACTAACCAGCTTTGTGACATTTTTTTTATCAAATCATGTCGAGACAATTTATCCAAAATTATAATATTTTTATAATTATTTTCGGCAATTATTTTTTCTATTTTTGCCTTCAAGGGCCCTTCGCCCACTAAAACTAATTTGTGTTTATTCTGCGACCAAGCCGAAAAGCCGTCAATTAAATTAAAAATATTATTTTTATTAATAAATCGCCCAGCAAAAATAATGTCATTAGAAATATTACTTTCCTCGCGCCGAATATCTAACTTTTGATCAATGGGATTATTGATAACAAATAGTTTTTTATTTTTTAAACTATAATATTTAGCAAAAATATTTTTTTGCCACTCCGTAGTAAAGATAATACCTTGACTGGTTTGGAACACCCAATTTATGATTTTGAAACGATTGATGTCTTTTTTGTATAAGTCCTGCTCGTAGTATTGCTCCAAGGTGACAGATTCGTGCTCCACATATCTTTCCCAGATAAAATCACCGCCCACTCTGATATACAGTGGCTTGCCAAATATGCGACTGACCGTGGCCACTGGCAAGCCAGCGCTAAAATGATCAAAACAATAAATCAGATCGTATTTGGGCGCCAGCTTAAAAAGCGTGATAAAATAACGCCAGTAATTGCTTAATTTATTGGAGCGCGCTATTCGCATGACAGGATATGGCAAGGCCTTATCCTGCTCATAACTGGCTTTATCAGAATAGCTTATCACTGCCACTTCGTGACCCAAATGTAAAAATTGTTCAGCTATAAGCGGAACATAGGTGGCTGGACCACCTATTTCTGGTGTAAAAATTCCGCTAGCAATTAATATCTTCATAATTCATACATGTCATTGCGAGGAGTGAATGCAATGAACGACGTGGCAATCTCACTGGGATTGCTTCGTTGTCACTCGCAATGACGGAAATATTTATAGCTTATTATACAAATCTTCCCACTGTTTATTAAAATTATTCACTAAATCTATCTTTTTCTGTCTTGATCCTGATTTTAATTGCTTTTCTCTAGAAATGGCCTCATAAACATCTTCGTAAATTTCATAATAAACTAACTTATCTACATTATATCTACTAGTAAAACCTTTTGTTGCCTGCTCTTTATGCTGAAATATTCGACCCAATAAATTACTAGTAATGCCGATATACAAAACTTTATTATTTTTATTTGTCAAAATATAGACAAAATATTTTTTGTCATACATAATCGCTTTTCTTACTTGTATTTCAGCTAAGAAAACTTACTTTAGCCCTGTAAATACGATAAAATTATAACAGAATCGGAAAAAATAATCAATATATAAAATGGCTAAAATTAGCTAAAATTTTAATATCATTAAGCATACAAAAAGAGGTCGTGACAAAATGTCACGGTTTGAAAATAAACCCCAACACCAAACTTTATAAAGTTTCGCGTATTTTGACTAACTTTATAAAGTTCTGCCAAACAAGCCTGAGAAGCAATAATGGCTTGTTTTTATGAGTATATTATTATAAGATGATAATATAAATTTCATTAAACATATGAGAAAACAACCAAAAAATAAAGCGGTCGCAATCTTTGAAGGCAAGCAGATTCGTAGGCATTGGGACGATAAAAAGGAGTCGTGGTATTTTTCTGTCATTGATATCGTTAAAGTATTGACCGGCAGCTCAATACCTCGCAGATACTGGTCAGATTTAAAAAATAAACTAAAAAATGAAGGAAGTGAAGTGTACGAAAAAATCGTACAGTTGAAAATTGTCGCTGAAGATGGAAAAAAACGCGAAACTGACATAGCTGACACCGAAGTAATACTTCGTATTGTTCAATCAATTCCCTCTCCTAAAGCTGAACCATTCAAACTCTGGCTGGCCCGAGTAGGATATGAAAGGATTGAAGAGGCGGAAGATCCTGAAAAAGCTATCCAGAGAGCCATGGCGATGTACCTAAAAAAGGGCTATTCCAAAAATTGGGTTGACTTACGTTTGAAAAGCATAGAAATTAGAAAAGATTTGACAAATGAGTGGCAAGAAAGAGGTGTTTTGACTACCGAAGAATTTGCTATTCTAACTGATGATATTACTTTTGCCTGGGCAGGGATAAAAACAAAAGATTATAAAAAAATTAAAGATCTAAAAAAAGAAAATCTGCGAGACAATATGACTAATTTAGAAATTGTCCTAAATATGCTAGCAGAAACCTCAACTACCGAAATATCAAAAGCAAAACAACCAAAGACTTTTCCTGAAAATAGACAAGTGGCGCATGAGGGTGGGACTATCGCTGGTAATGCTCGCAAACAAATTGAAGCTAAGACCGGGAAAAAAGTTATCACCAAAAAAAACGCAAAAACTTTACACACTAAAAATAAACCCAAAAAATTAAAATAATATATCAAAAATAGTTAACATCAATTATAAAACCAATTTATGGAAGAAACAAAAAAATTCATTGGCAAAAAAATACTCTACCTCATCACCCAAACCAAATGGGGTGGCGCTCAAAAATATGTCCTAGAACTAGCCGAATACTTCTCCAAAAACAATGAAGTCCACATCGCCTACGGTGAAGTCAGTAAGACCAACCAGCAGTTTCTGGATACTTGCCACAAGCTAAACATCAAGACCATACCCATAAAATATCTGATTCGCAATATAGATATGAGCAATGAATTTTTGGCTACCAAAGAAATTGCTAAATTACTAAACAAAGGTAATTACAATATTGTCCATCTCAACAGCTCCAAAGCTGGCGCTGTGGGCTCCCTGGCTAGCATGTTCTATAACTTCAATCCCCTCAATGTCAAAGCGCGCATAATCTACACGGCTCACGGCTATGTCTTCAATGAACCGCTAAACAAATTTGTTCGTAAGGCCTATATATTATCCGAGACATTTTCGGCTGGTTTGCAAAATAGAATTATCGCTGTATCGGACTACGACAAGCAGTCGGCTATTGCCAACAAAATTTGCTTGCCCCATAAAATTGTTGTAGTTCATAATGGAGTTGATTCTGAACAATATAATTTTTTAGCCAAAGAAAAAGCCCAAGTAGCGCTCAAACTTGATGGGCAATACAAATACTTTGGCACTATTGGCAGTTTTTATAAAGCCAAGGGCTACAATTATTTGACCGAAGCAATCAAAATAATTCGCGATGAAGCACCAGAATTTTTAAAAAACAACCGCTTTGTGTTTATCGGCGATGGCCCAGAATTACTTGCTATCAAAAAATACCTAAACGAAAACAATCTGGCTGACTATATCAAAATCATAAAACCCAGCAATGAGGACTGGAAATTCCTGAAGGCCCTTGACTATTTCATCTTGCCCTCGGTCAAGGAGGGCCTGCCCTACGCCATCCTAGAGGCCGGACTAGCCAAGATACCAGTCATCAGCACAGAAGTTGGTGGCATCCCAGAAATAATCAAAAATAAAGAGACCGGCTACTTGGTAGCGCCAGCCAATCCTCTGTCTTTGAAAAACATAATAGTTGAGGTCAGTGAAAATCCAGAAACAACGCAAATGGTGGCGGAAAAAAATTATATCAACATCAAAGAAAATTTTTCTCTCACAAAAACTATAGAAAATACTGAAAAAGTATACTTAGGATTACTTTAACTGACTAGTGGTAGAGCTAGCTTTTAATTGCTCAAGCATTTTGACCAAATTTTGGTCATAGAATCCGTCGGGCGCAAAACCCCTATCCTTGGCCAATGAATAATTATCGTAGGCCTTTTGGTAGTCCCGCAAATAAAAATAAACCTTGCTTTTGTACCAATAAGCATAATAAATATCCGGTTCATCACTAATTACTTTGTCTAGCAAAGCGATGGCTTTGTCCCACTGCTCGCTGATAGCCAAATAATTAAAATAGGTAAAATTAATTGCTTGATTTTTATCATTGATAGCCAATAATTTTTGGTATGTTTCGTTAATTTTATTTTCATCCTTATCACCAACTCCCCAGAGCATAATATAAGAACGCAACACGGATAGGTACTCTGTGGGACTTTGTTTATTGTATTTATCAATGTTTTTTTCTGTCTCTAGCGCTATGTCTTTGATAATATGTACATAATCACTACGCAATTCGAGAGGCAAGTTGCTCAAACCGACACCCTCAATATATTCAGCGTAATTACGCAAAATATCCCGCTCATAAGGGCCCCAAGAGCCCCAGCTGGCCTTGATGATATTTTCTGCTTCAGTATAATTTTGGTAAGTAATATCGCGATAGGCCTTTTGTTGCTTTTTATTCTCACTATAGGCCTTAAAATTTTGATAAATAAAAACCAAAGCCAACAAAATAAAAATAATAATTAAACTTTTGCCAACTAGCTTTGGTAGATCAATTACAAATTGTTTGCCTTCTAATTGCCTAAGACAAAAAATTATGTAAGCCAACAAAATAAATAAAAGCAGATAGCCACTAGGATGCAAAAAGGCCACAAAAAATTGCGTCAAAATAGAAATCACAAAAGCCAGCAACAAAATATATTTATTCTTTTCACTCTCTGATTTTTTGTACAAGCGCCCAATGTAAAAAATAATAAAGGCAAAAAAAGCCAACCACAAAAGCAGGCCGACAAAACCAGCGCCCACCAAAATATCCAAATATAAGTTGTGGGACGAATCAAAATTGCTATCGCCCCAACCGCGTTTTAATAACTCGGGATTATAGTGGATGCTAAAAGCGGTGGGAAAATTTTCCCAGCCCCAGCCAAAAGGCCGTTCTAGAGCTGACTGCCAAGCAATGCCACTGACTATCAACCTATTAGTCAACGATCCACTTAAACTTTTAATTTCTGATAAATTATTCAATATTGGCGTGTTTTTTATAAAGCCAACTTGCGGCGCCAAAATTCCCAAGGCAATCACTGTGACAATAGAAACGCCGACAAAACCTAGTGATAATTTGACGCTTAATTTTTTTATATGAAAAATATGCCACAACAAATAAAGCGCCAAGGCCAAAGCCAAAGACAGCAAGGGTCCGCGACTGCCGGAAATAAAGATACCGACTATTCCCAGTATCGAAAAAAAAGCCAAAATCCAACGCTCTATTTTATTTTTATTAATAAAAAATAATAAGCCAGCAAACCAAAATAAATAAAGAAAATATTCTCCCAAATAAATAGGGTTGCCCAAAGAGCCCGAAGCGCGATAATTGTTTCCGCCCAATTCACTGACAGATTTAAAGAAAATAATAAGCCCCACCAGCAAAATGCCTCTAAAAAAATAGAGCCAATCCTTGGCTGAAAAGACATTGACTAATAAGTATAAATAAGCCACAAAATGAAACAAGGACACTAGGCCACTCATCCTCTCTTGACCAGTCCAAAAGCTATACTGCAAATCCACTCCCCACAGCGATGAAACTACTGCCCACAACACAAAAGCCAGCAAAAAAATATCCGGCCAGCGTAATGTCAAGCGATAATTTTTTTTCTGCCAGCAAAGCCACAAAAATAGCACCACAGCAATATCAACAATTATTCTAAAAAATATAATTTTAGGGAAGATAAAAGGAAAAATAGTACCCTGATCTACTATCAATGGAACTAATAATCCCAAAAATAAACAAAATTTTATAGTATTTATTAAATTTTTATTTAGCATTTATTTAAGCGTTGAAATAAATTCTTGAATTTCTTTAGCCCTAGTGGGATCAATAATTATTATTTTATTAGCCCATTCTATGGCTTTTTGTTTTTCTCCCAACCTACTATAAGTCAAAGCAATATTGGCATAGGTGTCAATATTATTTGGCTTTATTTCATCTATTTTAATAAAAATACGCAAAGCTTCGGCCCATTTTTCTCTTTCTATAAATAACTTAGCAAAACCTTCTAGTTCCTCAAAAGTTAATACTCTACCATATTTTTCTGCTTGCTCAATACTGACTAAAGCTTGTTCAGGATCTCCTTTTCTGACTTGAATTTCAGCTAGTTTATAATAAACCTCTCCCTGCCTGACGCCCAGAGCCAAGGCCTTTTTTAAAGTATCCTCGGCTGTCGTAATATCGTTTTTCATAAAATAACCCTGGGCTAAAGCATAATAAATATCGATACGATTTGGAGTTTTGGCTAAAGCCGTGTTTAACAAAACCATCGACTGATCAAGGTAATCTAGCCGTGGAGACACTGAGGCAATCTGATACATCTTGGCTAAATTAATATAAAAATATGAATAACCGCCAGAATCTGTTATGGCCTGTTCATATACTCTAGACAACAAGGCAACGAAGTCTTTAATTTGCACATCAGTATACTGCTGATTATTCTTAAAGACATCCATCGCTGTTTTAGCCATAGCTGAGGCAAAAATATCGTAATTAACAAACAAATCCTGATCAACTTTTTTATATACATCAATTGCTGTACTCATATCATCAGTCGTCAAATTACCAGCCAAAATAATATTATGTGCTGGCCTAATAGTATGGCTATAAATATACGAAAAAACAAAAACCATAATAATAATAACTGGCGCAACTAAATGAATAGAAATCTTTTTTTGCCTAATACTGGGTTGATCTTTTTCAGCAAAATTTATAAACAAAAAACCTAAAATAAAAATAAAAGATAAGGCGACAATAAAGACATCAAAAATAAATAGGGCCTGAATTAAATAAGCAAGCAACAAAGCAAATAAAGTCGCGTTACCCCATAAGTCCTTTTTTATTTTTTTCAAAATCAAAATTAACAATGCTACAAAAAAAGCTATCTGCAAAACAAAACCGACATAACCATGAGCCAACAATTCGTCAAAAAATTTGTTATGTGAGCTATCAAACCAATCTTCTACTAAATTGTAATCATGATATTTATCAAGTGGCAACCTCATATTGTTGGCGCCGTAACCAAAAATAGGTCGATCTTGGACAGCCCTGATACTCATTTTCCAAAGTCGTATACGGGACGCAGTAGTGACATCATTCATGTTAATCTCACTAATACGAGCTAGAGTGAGATTGTTTTTTATAAATGCCGACTGCTTAAAAATAAATATTGAAGACAAGCCCAGCGCCACTACCAGCAATAAAATCAAGGCAACTACTTTTATTTTACGCTTCTGATGAAATATAATGACCAAAATAATTCCAACCATAGCACCCGCAACCAAGCCCAACAAAGCCCCACGAGTGGCAGTAAAATATAAAATTACTGTATTCAATAAGATAGATAAAATATAAAAATAAGACCAATATTTATCAGATTTTTTACTCTTGGCAATTATCGTTGATTGTTCTGCCGGTTGCTGATCAAAAACCAAGGTCTGTTTTGATCTCAATAGCATATAAGCCGCTACAAAAATAAAAATCAACAAATAACCAGCAAAATAAGCTGGATTACCAAAGGTAGCTGAACTACGATTTTCGTCTATATTCAAAATACCATAAAAAACCACTTGCATTTTTTGCAAAATGGCATAAACACCTACCAAAAAACTAACTACCAAACTTACTTTTAAAAGTTTTAAATATTTTTCTTTGGTATTAAATACACTTAACAACAACCATAGATAAACCAAAAAATGAAGAGCAGTATAGATGCCCATCATTCTTTCATAATTTCCCCAAAAACTATTCAAAAATTTTACCCCAAAAACATCAAACAAAAAACCAATTAAAATCAAAACGATAAAAAATAATAAATATTTATTTTTCTGTGGATAAAGTGGTTTTTGACTTAATATCATCAAATAAACCACTAACAAAATATCTATAATAATATAAAAATAATAGGCCTTGGTAGTCACAAAAGGAAAAACTAGTTTATCCCCTATTACTAATGGCGTAAATAAAACAGCCACCAAACCATAAACCAATATTTTCTCTAGAATTTTTTGCATAATATTTTATTTAGCCAAATCACCAAAATCTTTTTTATAAAGCTCATTATCAGGATAGAGCTCCAAAAGCTTTTTAGCAGTTGCTTTTTGTTTCTCAATTTGCTCGGTCTGACCATAAAAATTAATCAAACTAACAATAAGATCCGGCTTACCACTGGTCGCTTCAATACCCTGAATATATGTGGTTTCGGCTTGATCCAACTGGTTCATCTTGTGCCAATATAGATTAGCCAGACGATCATAAACATCAACCATTTGGGGGAAAATAACAACTGCCTGTGAATAATATTTTTCCGCTTCTTTATAATCTTTTTTTTGCTCCTCATAAATAGTCCCAATATTCAAAATAGCAATAATGTCCTTGGGTTGCATTTCAAATGATTTTTTATAAACCACCAAAGCCCTATCATAGTCCCTGACAAATTCATACAAATTACCAATAATATCCCAAGTGTAGTTATCCTCCTTCTTTTCAGCGTAGGCCTTGCGGGCTTCGGTTATTTTGAGTTGCACCCTATCTATTTTTGTTTGATCAAAATCATCAGGAATTTTGATATCAAAAACATAGTCTGGATTGTCCCAATCAACCTTTTTTTGACTTTGCTGACCCTGCCACCACCAAACAAAAAAACCGCCAACCACTAACAAAAATACGGCTAACAATAAATAAATTTTTGTTCTCTTTTTTAACATAAAAGCTTAATATTATTGATAAATACCCTCATACTTTAACATAAAAATCCCAAATAGAAAAGACCCCATAGGGGGGTCTTTTCTATTTCAGATCTGCTGAAAAATAACTAAACTATATAAATTATAGAGAAGTTACTTGGGCAGAAGTGGAAGGACTAGATAAACCTGAAACCAAGAAGCCATTGGTCCAGTCAACAGTTGAGTCGGTATGAGAACCGGCGCTCATGTCTGACCAGAGAAAGTCATCATTGGTATCAGTGTCTACACCAGATGCGCTGTGCAACAAAGTGCTTGTACCAGCCACATGAGCGGCATCGCCACCCATTCTGACCTGTACAGAGTCACCAGTGGCAGCGGCAGTGACATCACCTCTCAACACAAAGGTGCGGGTGACACCACTAGCAACTACGGCCTCATCAGGAGTGGCATAAACCCCATCCCAATCAGTACCAATAGTTTCCCACATCATACCAGTTTCTGGTCCTGATGGTGTTCCGGCAGTTTCATCCAAGGCAACTTCTGTACCAGTGACATCATAAACATACAAGTTGGAAACTACGCAAGTTGTAGTAATGATATCAAAGGTAAATTTGTATAGAGCAATATCATTGTTGACGGCGGTCACAGTCCACTTGTACAAATCTTTTGTACCATTGGCCAAGGCGCCAGTCATATTGACTCTGGCAAATATTGGGTAACCCTTATACACATAGTTGGTATTGCCAGTTGGCGCGGAGCTACCAAGATATTCCGTAGAACCATTGCCGGTCATATCACCTTTGGCTACTACATCAGCAACCGCATTGATCTTATAACCAACAGCGTGATCGGATGTGCCACCATATCCAGTACCAATAGTGGCTAGCTTGGCTTTCAAAGTCAAGACCTCGCCATTGGTGTCAGAGATGTTGACAACAAAAGCGTTGTCAGCAAAGTTGATATATGGCTTGGTGCTGGTTGGAGTCATGCGAGTACCGGTAATTTCGGTACCAGCTTCGTCCACAAACCAGATTTCATCATAATCCAAATATGAAGAAGACAAAGTATCAGTGACAACTTGTGTCAAATACAAATAATCTAATTCAATGTCTTCGGTAGAGGTAGCATAAAATTTGAACTTAGCCAAATTCACGGTTGTGCCACCAGCCATCAAAGCGGCTTCTGGATTATTGGAATCCAAAGATATTTCCACAGTACCACCAGATGTACCAATAGTCATATTATTGGCAACGGCTGTGCCTTCGGCAGCGTTGATATCGTTGCCAGAGGTAGCGCCAGAAGCAGTCACTACATTGGAGTTAGTGGATGTAATATCCATCTTGAATGTAGCATTAGCAGTTGCGCTAGCTGATATATCACCCTTGATAATCATGTTCACAGCTGTACCCTTTGGTATAACAAACTGATCAGTGCCAGACAAAGAAACAGAAATTTCTTCACCAGTGTCGTCTTCCCCGTGCGACGGGGTCCGTAGATGACCACAACCTTCCCGGGCTGAACGGCCCACACAA
>CALMZN010000014.1 GCA_937870675.1 uncultured bacterium | reverse complement strand
CATTTCGTCGTTTTTAGCAAAGTTGATGTCATTGAATTTTGTCAATACGCGAATAGCTGGAATGATCCGAGCCAAAACTTACAACTTGAAATCAACAAAAAGATTGACATGCTTGAAAAGCAAGCCAGTCGCAAAATATCAAGTAGTGAACGAGAGATTATGTTTATAAATATGTCCAATGCTTATAAACAATCCCCGGACAAGATCTTATCTTTTTATTTATCAAAAGATCCATCTTTGGTTGTTTTCAGATTAGGTATCACTCTGCCCGACAGTGTCAATCTGCTCTTGTGCGGGCCTGGAGCTTTAACCTTTTCCATCAAATTAGGAAACGAGAAAGTGATCGAAGTGCCCGATCAAGGCATTGTCTGTATCGTCAAGCACAAACCAGCCGATATGTGGCACGACACGCGTAAAGGGAAAGTTCCTTTTAACAACCGCTACAATCAAGACGCTCAAGCTGGCTGGCCAAATTTTGTCTTAGCTTCTCTACCGCGAGCCTATTTTAATCTCAAAGTAGTTGGGGTTCAAACAACGGATAAGGTGATCATAGAAGACCAGCGATCAAAAATCACTTGGCATTAATCCCTTATGAGAAAGGAGGGCCGATCAAAAAGAAAATGCCGGTTGTTCCCCACACCTTCTTCAAAACGGAGGTCAACCATGAAACGATTACAGGGTACACTGGCCATTATGCTCCTTATCGTCATCATGCTGACATTTGTGTCGGCAATCAGCCCACCCCAAGCTCAAGCCGCCGCGCTACTCCCTGTGATGTGCGAATTCATGATTGAATCACCATGGATCAGCACCTATGTTACAGCGTGTCTAATGCAACTAGCTTACGACGGTTACGATCCAACCGGCGATCCATGGCTAGTATTGCAATAGTTCTTGCACACTCCTTGGCTTTGAGCTCGCCAAGAGACCCCGCCTCAATTCCAATAAAATGGAATGCGGGGTCTTTTTTCATTGACTAAAATCGTATTATACAGTATAATTTTTTTGTTTTTTACATTCGGGGACCCGTCCGCCTCGGCTACGCCGTAGGCGTGCCGGGCGAGTCTACTATTTGTAAAGACATAACTATATATAAAACAACGTAGTATAATTCAAATTATTTTTAAACATTCGGAGATCGTCTAATGGCCCCGCAAGTTCGCTTACGCTCACAACGGGGCAAGTATTCAAAAGAATAAATATTTGCTGCGCAGTGGCCATAAGTAAAATTTAATACATTCGGGGATCGTCTAATGGCAGGACAGCGGCCTTTGAAGCCGTTAATTGGGGTTCGAATCCCTGTCCCCGAGCCAAGCGAATGAAATGAGCTTGGCTCGAAACTTCAAAGAGTACTCCGCCAACGGCGGAGTAACCTAAGATGCTGCGCAATAGCGCAGCGCCCCGAGCCATGCACCACTCATTCTCTCGCTATCGCTCGATAATTTCGGGTGCATGGCACAGCCAAAAAAGTGCAAGAATGCATAGTGCATGCAGTAAACCCGAGCGTAGCGAGTGGTTTACTGCTAATAAAAAAATTAAAAGAAAAGCGATATATGAAATTTTATTTTACTTATATTCTTTTAAGTTTAAAGGATAAAAAAATTTCTAATAAGGAAAGAGGGGCACTACCATTTAAAAATTATCCATTTCTATCTATTACAATATGCTTAATCACAACAAACTATATACAGAAGAATTAAAATATGTAAGAGAAAAAGGTGCTCTGCTAAGAAACGTTGTAGTGCTCTCTGCTATGATTGAAGCTCATATTACCTCCCTAGCAAGCCAATTTTTAACCAAGAGTAAGGTAAAATATAAGCCTCGTAATGAATGGGATGAATATGGTTTTGCAATAAGAATTATTGAAGGAAATTCTATACTAACAAAAGACGAACTAAAAGTTATTTCCGATTTTCGTAAATTACGAAAACAGATATTCCACAATCTATTCAAAAATGAACTCAGCCGGCCTGATTTTAAGAATTTAATAAAGCAGGCTTACAATAAGGGTTTGAAGACGGTTGAAGTCTTGGAGGACAAGAATCAAGTCCTTACGAGTGACAGCAATTGATTGATCTGCTGTAATGAAACCGTAGGATATGGGAAAATCTCTTGCCAGTTGACAGTTCGTAAATTCTCCCTCCAAGCGAGCCAGCCTTCGCCAAGGCTCCGGCTGGCTTACAGCCATAAAATATATTATAAAATTTAAAAATTAATTAAAAATAAAATTATATGTCGGAAAACATTATTGAAGAAACTTCGTCGATTGCGCCAGAGCAAGAGCAAAAAATTGATCAAAAATCAATAAAAATTAGTAAAAAACTTATAATTATTATTTCAATAATTATTGTACTTGGTATTTTAGCTTGGTTCTCCAAGGGTCTATTTGTAGCGGCTCTTGTTGACGGCCGTCCCATAAGCCGTCTAACCATTATCCAAAAACTAGAAAAAGAAGCTGGTAAAAATTTACTAGAATCCTTGATTATTGAAAAACTAATCCAAAACGAAGCTGAAATAAAAAAAATCACAGTCAGTGATGAAGAAGTCGATGCCGAAATAAAAAAAATAGAAACCCAAATAACTTCACAGGGCGACACCATGGATAGCGCCCTAGCCGCCCAAAATATGACCATTGATGATCTAAAAAAACAGCTTGTCACTCAAAAAGAATTAGAAAAACTACTGAGCGATAAAATAGTAATTAGTGATGAAGAGCTTGCTAAATATATTACCGACAACCAAATACCCGTCACTGAAGGACAAGAAGCCACAATCAACGAGCAAATTAAAAATGAATTGCGCAACCAAAAACTTAACAGTGAAGCTACAACTTTTATAACCAGCTTAAAAGCCAAAGCCAAAATTCAATACTGGGTAAACTACTAAATCATCAAGCGACCCGCGAGGTCGGCGTGACCTCGCGGGTCGCTTATCTTAAAAAACACCCACCCTCTACGCTCAAGGTGAGTGTTTTTTGCTTAAACTATTATTTATTTCACTAAATAATTTATATTGACCTCCACCACATATTCATAAGTACCCGATGGCACACTAGCTGATTCAACGACCATACCACCGGCTCCCATACCGCCTTTGGCGTCATAAAGTGGCATAGGAGAATTTTCCCACCAGCCAACAATGCGTCCCAATCTGACTCCAGATTTACTAGATATTTCTTTGGCTTTTTCTTTGGCATCAAGTATGGCTTTAATCCTGGCCTCTTGCCTTATTTGCGAGATATTGGAAAGCTCAAAAGAAATATTATTTACTTGATTGGCGCCAGCGCCAGTGGCCGCGGAAATTATTTTTCCCACTCGAGAATTATCAGAAATATCTTTGACTGTCACTTGCAATTGCTCATTGGCCGAATAGCCAGAAGTAAGAGGCCGACCGTCAATATAGTCCGTTATTGGATTCAAACTATAATTTTCTGTTTTTATTTCGCTATCAGCAATGCCCTGATCCTTGACGGCTTTTATAATATTAGCGATTTTATTGTTCAACTCCCTCATAGCTTGCTCAGCATTAGCCACGCGATCAACCTGCACTCCCAAGCTAATTTTAGCTACATCGGGAGTATAAGCAACACGACCCTCGCCTGGTATTTGGACTGTCCATTGTTGGTTGCTGACAATCCTGTCTCTAATAATTGACACCACAATAATACCCGCTACCAATAATAGGGCTATTACTTTGAGTATAAAACCCTTGTTGCTAAACTTGTTATTTTGAGTTGTTTCTTCCATATATTTATATATTTAATGATTATTTTATATTATAGCACTATTTTTAAAATCTATTTCAAACTCGCTTTAATGAAATCCCGAAAAAGTGGATGCGGTCTAAGTGGCCTGGACTTAAACTCGGGATGAAATTGTGAAGCCACAAAAAAAGGATGATCTTTGAGCTCAATAATTTCTACCAATCTTTTGTCTGGCGATAAACCAGCTATACGCAGACCAGCTTTTTCCAAACGCTCCCGATAATTCATATTGAACTCATAGCGATGCCTATGGCGCTCATCAATTCTTGATTTTTGGTAAGCTTTGTGACTTAAAGAATCTTTACCCAAAATACAGGGATAAGAACCCAGTCGCAAAGTACCGCCTTTTTCTTCTTCGGCTGTGTGCCCCGGTAAAATGTGAATTACTGGATTGGCTGTCTTGGGATTAAATTCAGTGGAATTAGCATCCTGAGTATTGAGCGCGTGTCTGGCAAACTCAATAGTTGCCACCTGCATGCCCAAACACAAACCCAAATATGGTTTTTTGTGCTCGCGAGCATACTTGGCAGCCATGATCTTGCCCTCTACTCCGCGGTGTCCAAAACCACCGGGCACTACAATGCCAGCCACTTTGGCTAATTTTTTGTATTCACTCTGATCATTTTTTTCAAGCTTGCTAGCATTGACCCACACTAGTTCCAAAGAAACATTATGAAAATAACAAGCAGATTTTAAGGCCTCAATCACACTAATATAAGCATCGTGGTTTTCATTGTATTTCCCAACCAGAGCGATAGGCATTTTTTTCTTATGATTGGTGACAATTTTTTTAACTAAATTTTCCCAATCTTCTAATCTAGTTTTTCTAGACGCAACTTGTAATTTTTCAAAAATTATTTTAGAAATATTATATTTTTTTTCAAAATTAATCGGCACTTCATAGATAGTCCTGACGGTTGGCGCCGGAATGACTGCCGACTCACAGACATCGGCAAATAAAGCGATTTTTTGGATAGCTTCCTTGGTCACTGGCTTGTCCGAACGCACCAATATAATATCCGGCTGGATACCGCGTCGATAGAGCTCGCGCACGGACATTTGGGTGGGTTTGGTTTTGAGTTCGCCAGAGGTTCGCAAAAATGGCAATAAAGTCAAATGAATAAAAAGCACATTTTCTGACCCAATCTCTTGCTTGAACTGTCTGGCTGCTTCCAGATATGGCTCTCCTTCTATATCGCCGACTGTGCCACCAATTTCGATCAGCACAAAATCAGCTTGGCTTTCACTGGCCGCTAATTTGATATAATCTTTTATTTCATTAGTAATGTGCGGGATGATCTGAATAGTTTTTCCTAAATAAGCTCCACTGCGCTCGCCTTTCAAAACTTTTTCATAAATTCTTCCTGTGGTCAGATTGGATAATCTGGTCAAGCTGACATCAATGAAGCGCTCATAATGCCCCAAGTCCAGATCGGTTTCTGTGCCATCATCGGTCACATAGACCTCACCATGCTGGTAAGGACTCATGGTACCAGGATCGATGTTGAGATATGGATCCAGCTTCAAAGAAAAAACGCTAAAACCAGCCGAACGCAAAATGGCGCCAATGGAAGCCGAGGCAATACCTTTGCCTAGGCCCGAGCAGACGCCACCGGTGATAAAAATAAACTTGGTTCTTTCGACAATCACAATGTTTTATTCTTTCTCTGCTAGAGATTTAATAATTATATTCAAACTTATTTTTTCATTATTTGGCAACTTCAAAATAATAGGAAACTTGCCGGTGTTCTTAAAAAAATAATTTTCCAAAAACCAATTGCTGTGCAAATCTAAATTATAATTTTGTTTGACCAAGGCGATAATTTCTGCCACACCAATGCCAGCAAACAAATGATTTTGGCTAGATGTCTTGCCAACAAAATTAAGCGTTTGGTTGTTTAAATTCTTTATTATTTTGGAATATTGGTTTTGCTGTTCAGCGATATTTTTTTCTTGTTCATCTTGCTGATGCTGGAAATAGCGGACACTTTGGTCAGTGGCTAAAATAGCTTTTTTTTGTGGCAACAAAAAATTTACCGCATAGCCATCGCTGACATTCTTAATCTCGCCCTTTTTACCCAAAGACGCTAAATTTTCCAACAAAATTACTTTCATTATTTTGCTTCAATTAACTCTATGGCCTTATCAAGTTGAGGATCTTGATCATTATTATATTCTTCTTCCGTAAAATCAACTACCACATCGGGCGTGATGCCATCCGGCTCAATGGACTTGCCAAGAGGTGTCAGCCATTTGGCAACGGTAATCTTCAACGCCGAATTACTGCGCAAAGATACCAAGCTTTGTACTGAACCCTTGCCATAGGTCTTCATGCCGACTACTTGAGAAATATTATAGTCCTTGAGTGCTCCGGCCAATATTTCAGAAGCCGAGGCCGACCCCTCATTGACCAAAACTACGGTCTTAAATTTACGCAAACTGGTCTTGGTGTCCGCCTTGTGCTCTATATTTTGGCTTTTATCAGCAAACTCTTCCCTGACTACTACCTGTCCTGGCTCCAGCCAATAGCCAGCCAGATCAACCGCTGTTTTCAAATAGCCACCCGGATTACTGCGCAGGTCAATAATCAAACCTTTTGGGTTTTGATTTAATATTTTTTGCGCCACACTAGCAAAAGCCGAGGAAGTGTCGTCATTGAAGCCGGTTATTCTAACAATGGCAATGTTGTTTTCATTTTTATAAATAACACTAGAAGCAGTTATTTTCTCTCTGACAATAGTGACATCTTTGGTTTGATTCTCACCTTTTGATAAAATAGACAAAACTACTTTTGTGCCTTTTTCTCCCCTGATCAAAGACACAGCTTTGTCAGCCGAAAAACCAGTAGTATCCTGACCGTCAATGGCCAAAATGCGATCACCACTTTTCAGGCCCGCTTTTTCAGCTGGCGCACCCGGCAAGGAAGCAATAACAACTAAAAAATTATTTTTACGGCCAATTTCGGCGCCAATACCAGAAAACTCTCCCTTAAGATCATTCTGATACTCTTGGGCTACTTGCGGATCCATAAAAGTACTGTGCGGATCATCCAAGGCCGCTACTAGGCCATAAATCGAACCATAAAAAAGCTGGGCATCGTCTATTTTGTTCTTATAGATATACTGACTGTGTATTTCATCCCAAACTTCTTGGAACAACTTGGTGTCTATATTAGAATTATTACCAAAAATACTAGCCAAGGTGCCTGAGGTTTTGGTAATAATCTGATTGGTATTGGATTTTTGAGCATTAAATTGACCAAAAGCAAAGCCAAAAACAAAAGTCCCGACAAGCACTAGCATCCAAACATATACTTTGTTGTACTGCTTGTACCAGGGCTTTGACTTAGTCGATATTTCTGAATCAAAAGTTTTGAATTGATCCACTTTGTTAAAAATTAATAATTAACCCTATTCGTTTGTTCTTTCTATTTTGGCTCCCAAGGCCGACAAACGCAGGTCCAAGGTCTCATAGCCCCTATCTACTTGATAAATATTATCTACCACACTGGTGCCAGTAGCGGCTAAGGCGGCAATGATTAGTGTGGCTCCAGCCCGCAGATCAAAACTGGTAATTTCCTTACCAAAAAGTGGCGATGGCCCAATGATGATAATGCGGTGTGGATCAGAAACAACTATGTTAGCGCCCATTTTTTTTAATTCCGCCACATACTTTAGCCGACCATCATACATCCAGTCATGCACTAGTGATGTGCCTTCGGCTTGTGTCATCAAAACTGAAAATGGTTGCAACAAGTCAGCCGCAAAACCAGGATAGGGCATATCGTGAATTTTTTTAATGGCCCTTAGCTCCACTTTGCCACTGACTTTGATATTGGCTAGTCGGTATTCTTTATTTTTTCTTTCTGCTTGATACTCAATATCTATTTTCAGACCAACTTCTCTGTATTTCTCAATTTCTAGAGCCATAAAGTGTGGAGCGCAATTTACTATTTCCAAATCTGACCTAGTACACCCAGCTAAGCAAATAAAAGTGCCGGTCTCAATCGGGTCAGGCATGATGTGGTATTCACTGGCATGCAGTGTTTTGACTCCTTTGATTTTCAAAATATGCGTGCCAATACCAGCAATTTCCGCGCCCATGGACTGTAAAAACCAACACAAATCCTGGACTGATGGATCAGCGGCCGCAATATTGATAGTAATAGCGCCATGATTTAAGGTCGTGGCCATGATCATATTTTCTGTACCAGTGACTGAAAATTCACTCATAGTTATACTTTCGGCTGATGGTCTCTTCTTTTCCAAAATAAAAAACTTATCCTCGGCTTGGATATCAATTCCCAATTGTTCAAAACCCATCAAATGAGCATCTAGTGATCTAGCCCCTATTTGGCAACCACCAGGTTCTCTGGTTTTCAATTTGCCAAAACGCCCAACCAAAGCGCCCATCAATAATATTGAAGAACGCATGGTTTTTACTAATTCCATATCCAATTTTTCCGGATTCAAGTCAGCGTTATCTATTTCCAAACTATTTTTATCTGTCCAGACAACTTTTGAGCCCATAGAAACCAATATTTGAAGCATTTTTTTGACGTCTTCAATTACGGGCACATTGTGCAACTTTATCTTTTCTTTGCACATCACTGTCGAGGCAATAATTGGTGTAGCCGCGTTCTTAAAACCAGCTACTTTGATACTCCCCTGCAAACTCTTAGCGCCTTGAATAATAAATTTAGACATAGTATTATGAGTGTAAAGTTAAAAGTAAAAAGTTAAAAGTATCGTCCGCGAAGCGCTACATACACCTATAACGGAATCGGCCCTTGAGCCGCAAAGTAAAAATATGTGTTGCTTCCGTCGTAACTTTCTACTTTCTACTTGCTACTTTTTACTAATATATAATACCCTAAAATCGGCTTTCCAACAAGATGAACAAAACACTTAATCGCTTTACCTATTCTATTTATATTTTGTTGTTTATAATTATTACTCCCATCCTAATTTTTTATGCTTTGGGCTATCGTTATAATTGGACCAATCACAATATAGAAAAAAATGGCGCTCTTTATGTCAAGTCCTACCCGCGTAGCGCTGAAATATATGTTGACAACAAAAAAATCAAACAAAAAACTCCTACTCAAATAGTAGAAATATCTTCGGGCAAATACGATGTTTTGGTAAAAAAAGATAAATACGTGTCTTGGACAAAAAAATTGGAAGTTTATTCTGGAGAAACCACTTTTGCCGAAGATATTGTCTTATTTTTAGCTGATAGAGAAAAAACTTATCTATCATCCGGCAGTAGTGTTTGGCTGGTCAACAAACAGCAAAATCAATATAGCTTTTTTGACTCGGAAAATAATCTAAACATCACTGATATTGAGCAGGAAAAATCTCAAGTGGCTTTCAAATTCACTGACAAATACCAATTAGTTGATTGGTCACCAAATAATCAAGAAATTTTACTGAGCATTAAAAATGTTTATTATTTATTCAACTTAGACCAAAAAAATCTGCGCCAGTTAAATATCCTTGCTCCAGATAAAATAATTTGGGACAACAATGACGCTGGCTTAATTTGGTACCAAAAAAATAAAAAAATATATCGTCACTACATTAATCAACTGGACTCCAATGACCGAGCAATAAGCATTGATTTATCTTTTGTTGATTTTGATGTTGTTGGCGATTATTTACTTTCCTTAACCACTGACCACAAAACTTTTCAATTCCAAAAAATTAAAAAATCAGATTTTTCAATAGTCGATAAAATAGAAAACTTAAACGAAGGCGCGCTTAAAGCTTGGCAAGCAGATGATAAATTGAGCATATTTGCTTTAGGCGCTGGCTTATACATCAAAAAAGTTGATACCAATCCCACAGTCATCCCCCACACTGTGGCTGATATTCATGATGACCGAATTTTATTTACCAATGGCTATGAAACCAGTGTCTATAATTTTAAAGAAGATTGGTCAACGCTTATTGATCGCTCTACCAAAATTGTCACTGATGCCCTATGGCATCCCAATGGCAGTTATTTTTTGAGCGAAAGCAATGACCAGACATTTATCACTGAAGTAGATGGCCGTGACAAAAGAAATACTATTTCAATCTTAGACAACCCCTTGAAAAAATTATATTTGTTTAATAACAAGGGCGATAAATTATTTATTTTAACACCTGAAGAAAATTTTTATTTGACGATACAATAAAGTAAGGAGGAAGTAGAATATTGAAAGATTCACAAGTTAAAATTGTGGATTTTTTAGTTATCCACAGATTGATGCTTGACGTTCGCTTTTTGTTCGGTATATAATATAAGTATAAAGAAACAAGTAAAAAGTAGAAAGTTGCGACGACCCCCCCCGCAAGCTTTCTACTTCATAAGTCATGGAATATTAACATCAAGAACTATACGCCCACATGACCTAAAATACTTTTTACTTTAAACTTTACCGCCCAAAGGGCGGTCGCCCTGTGGGCGATACTTTTAACTTTAAACTTTCTACTTTTAACTTAAACGCCTATGTCTCACATTACAAAAAAACAAAAATTGATGCTGGATTACATTACGGAGTTTATTCAGCTCAATGGCTATGCCCCTAGCTACCGAGAAATAGCCGAATACTTTGGGCTATCCTCTACGGCCACAGTCCATGACCATGTACGCGCTCTGGAAGACAAGGGCTTGATCACCAGCACTCACAACGCCGCCCGCTCTCTTGAGCTGGTCAAATTCCGCTTTGGTAAGGCCATAGAATTGCCCCTGGTGGGTCTTATTGCCGCTGGTGAGCCAATTGAGGCCATTGAGCAAAATGAGACCATTACAGTGCCCCAAAGCATGGCTAGAGACGAAAACAGTTATGTCCTAAAAGTACGCGGTGACTCCATGATTGAGGATGGTATTTTGGATGGAGATTATGTGATTGTCGAGCGTAGCTTTTATCCCCAAAATGGCGATGTTGTGGTAGCCCTGCTGGATAATACTTATGCCACCTTGAAGCGCTATTATCGAGAAAAAGACCGCATCCGGCTACAGCCAGCCAATAGAACCATGCAACCCATCTACGACAAAAATCCAGCTATCCAGGGCATAGTCAGGGGTGTCTTAAGAACTTTCAACCAATAATATGCCCAAACGAAAAATAAAATTTTGGTACCGCAAAATGATGTTGCATCAGGAAAATGAGCTGCTCAAAAAGTATTCTCGTAAAATTATGGTTCACCGCTATTTAAATTTTCTACCAAAGAAACAGCTTTTAAAAATCATATAGTGCCTGCGAAGTCACCCCGTGGAATAGTCCCACATAGGCCAGACTATCCACGGGCTTGACTTTTTTATATATTTCCATTATACTATTTTTACATTTTTAACATCTAACTTAGTAAAAGTATGGCCCATAAGAAATCCCAAGGTTCTACAACTCTCGGCCGTGATTCCCAAGCCCAGCGTCTAGGAGTCAAATTATTTGCTGGTCAAGTAGCCAAAGCTGGCTCTATTTTGGTACGCCAAAGAGGCACCAAGTTTAAACCAGGACTGAATGTAAAACGTGGCAAAGATGACACTTTGTTTGCCACGGTTAGTGGCGCGATCAAATTCCGCACAGTCAAAAAACCTCGTTTTGACAGCAGCTTAAAAAATATGCGCTATATTGATGTAGTCGCTAAATAATTTTCAAAACTTAAAAAACCGCTGCCTTAATACCCCAAACCCCTTTAACAAGGGGGCTTACGAATCCCCCTGTTAAGGGGGACGCGAGGGGGTTAGACGGCGGTTTTTTTGATTATAAAATTATTGGGACTTCAAATACTTTCTGATAGCAAAAAGTGTGCTCATACTGTTTAAGAAAGCTAAAGCCAAAAACTGCCCACCAAAAATAACCCAAAACTTACTATTAAAATAATTGGTTAAATTAATAACCTCACTGCCTTGATAATAGACATTGAGCGAGGGCTGTAAAAAATTAGCAGCTGTAAAGACAACCAAGACAACCAAGACCAAAGCCAACAAAGCGTAAAGCAAGCTTTCAATAATAAACGGTATTTGCACAAACCAATTACTAGCGCCCACTAATTTGATTATTATGATCTCGTCTTTTCGCGTATAAATACTCATACGAATAGTGTTGAAAATTACAATAGCGGAAATGAGTATAAATATTCCGATAATATACCAGCTATAACGGTTGACTGAATCGGAAATTTTATTGATTTGAGAAATAAATTGTTCATAATTATGAAAAGCACTACTCTCCACTATAGTTTTATATTTATCCTGCTGTATGAAACTTAATATTTTTTGGTACTGATTCAGATCATAGGCATTGACTGCTC
>CALMZN010000013.1 GCA_937870675.1 uncultured bacterium | reverse complement strand
GCCCCATCATCACAATCGCACCAAGACATTACTCAAGCAATTTGCGGCCAGTTTTGCTCTGGCTGATTATGTTTTGATTTCGGATATTTATCAAGTACGCGGTCGCGAAGACAAAATGCACGATCAAGTATCCAGCGCCGATATTGTGAATCTTATGCAACATGAAAGAAAACATTATTGTCCCAAGTTCACTGATGTTAAGCAAACTTTGAGAGACATTAATCCAACAGAGGCAATTTTATTATTTATTGGCGCTGGGGACATTGATGACTTGGCTCGCGAGTTAGTGAAATAATAAATAATTTATGAAAATAAAACAAAATATACTACTAAAAGATTACACCACTTTCAAAATCGGCGGACCAGCTGATTATTTTTGTCTAGCCAGAAGCCAAGAAGATGTGCAAACAGCTATTGATTTTGCCAAAGAAAAAAATTTGGAAATTTTAGTTTTGGGTGGCGGTAGCAATTTATTGATTAGCGATACTGGATTCAGGGGTTTGGCAATCAAGCTAGATTTGCAAAAATTAGAATCTCACGACAATGAAGTTATTGTTGGTGCTGGTGTCATACTGGCCTATCTCTTAAACAAATCTCTAGCGCGGGGCTTGACTGGCTTGGAGTTTGCCGCTGGCATACCAGGCACAGTGGGTGGGGCTATACGAGGCAATGCCGGCACTTATGGCTTGGCTATGTCTGACGTAGTCAAAGAAATTACTTATTTTGACGAAAACTATCAAATCAAAGTTTGCCAAGGAGACAAATGTCATTTTGCTTATCGCCATAGCATTTTCAAGGAAATCAAAGCTATTATTATAGAAGCGAAACTAAAACTAGCTAAAGGTGATTTGCGGGTAGCTCAAAAATTAGTAGCCGAAAGATTAAAATACCGGCAAGATACTCAGCCCACCGAGCCCTCGGCTGGCTGTATTTTCAAAAATGTGGAGTTTAAAACAGTGGATATAGAGGATTTGAAAAAACGGGGGTTGGAGACCGAACAGTTTGCCAAGCACCAAAAGATTCCCACGGCCTATATAATAGAAAAAGCTGGTCTAAAAGGTCATACTATTGGTGGAGTCAAGGTTTCTGAAAAACACGCTAATTATATTATCAACACAGACCAGGCCACAGCCGAGCAGGTGGTCATGTTAATAAGCTTTATCAAACAGCAAATTCGCGATAAATACGGCATTCAGCTTCAGGAAGAGGTTCAGTTTATTGGCTAATATTAGCTAAAATATTGCCCTAAATAAGATTCTGACTTGCTTTTTATCTGATTTTGGCCTATTATTATTGACAATTTGAAAAAAATCTGTATAATATAGAGGCATTAATTAAAGTAATTATTAACATAAGTTCTAATCTTAGAGAAAACATCACCTTGCCCATACAAGGTAAGGATATTTTCTTATTTATTAAATGTCAGACGCTAGAGTAAATAAAAAGGGTTTTTTGGAAGTTATCGGGGAGGTGAGCGAATTACTGCCCAACACCAATTTTCGAGTCACCTTAGAAAATGGCCATGAAATATTGGCTCATCTTTCTGGGAAAATGCGAATGTTTAAAATCAAGATTTTGCCAGGGGATAAAGTGGTTCTGGAAATGAGTCCTTATGACTTGACCAAGGGTCGCATCATTTATCGCAATTAATTTTCAATAATTATTTCATTTATTAAATAAATTTCTAACGAGATGAAGGTCCGCGCTTCAGTAAAAAAAATTTGTAAAAATTGTAAAGTTATCCGCCGTGAAGGTCGCTTGGTTTGCATTTGTAAAAATCCCAAGCACAAACAAAGACAGGGCTAAATTAACAATTATTAATTCATAAAGATGGCAAGAATTTCAGGAGTCAATCTTCCAAACGAAAAAAGAATAGAGATCGCTTTAACCTCCGTTTACGGTCTTGGTTTGAGTTCCTCTAACAAAATATTAAAACAGCTCAAAATTGATCCAAATATTCGGGTGAAGAATTTGTCCGAAGAGCAGGTCAATAATTTGAGACAGGTTATTGAAAAAGATTTTCGTGTCGAAGGAGAATTGCGTCGCGAAAGAATGACCAATATCAAGCGTTTGAAAGAAATCAAGTGTTACCGTGGCACTAGGCATATCAAAGGTTTGCCAGTACACGGACAACGCACCAAGACCAATAGTCGCTCGATTCGTGGAAACAAACGCGTGACCATGGGTAGTGGTCGCGTTTCAGCCGCTCAAAAGACATAAAACGAGTAAAAAGTTTAATTTATGAAAGCTGTAAAATCTAGAAAAAAAGTTAAGAAAGTTGTAAAAAAAGGCCAGGCGCACATTCAGGCCACTTACAATAACACCATCATCACCCTGACTGATCAGCAAGGCAATGTCTTGGCTTGGTCTTCGGCCGGTGTCAATGGCTTCAAGGGCGCCAAAAAATCTACGCCTTATGCCGCTGGTATTATTGTCAGAAATGCCGTGGAAAAAACCAAAGATTTTGGTCTGACCGATGTTGATGTTTTTGTCAAAGGTGTTGGCGCTGGACGCGAGGCCGCTATCCGCTCATTGCACAGTAGCGGTATCAATGTTTCCTCAATCAAAGACATGACGCCCATTCCACACAATGGCTGTCGTCCTAAGAAACCAAGAAGGGTCTAATGAGTAAAAAGTAGAAAGTATAAAGTAGAAGGCCTTAAAAAAACAACGTTCGTCACTTTACCGCCCAGAGGGCGGTCGCCCTCTGGGCGGTACTTCAAACTTGTAACTTTACACTAATATTTATGGGAAGAAATTTAAAACCGAGACATAAAGCTAGCCGTCGCTTTGGTGAAAATGTGGCCGAGACCGTAAAATCTCCGCTAGCCAAGAGGAATTATCCTAGTGGCGTGCATGGACCAAAAAAGTCCTTCAAAAAAGTCAGCGAATACGGCAAGCAGTTAATGGAAAAGCAAAAAGCCAAAGCCATTTATGGTTTGTTGGAAAAACAATTTGCTTTGACTTTTGGTCGCGCTCAAAAAATGGCTGGCGATGTTAACGAGAATTTGTTGGTTTTATTGGAAAGTCGCTTGGATAATGTGGTTTTTCGCGGAGGACTAGCGCCCACTAGACGCTTGGCTAGACAATTAGTCACTCATGGCCACTTTACTATCGGTGCTGGCAAAGTAAACATTCCTTCCTATACAGTCAAGCCAGGTGAAACCATCAAAGTCAAAACCAATAAAGCTAAAAAAGGTTATTGGTTAGCCCTGACCGAAAAGATTGAAAAAACCGAGCCAGCTGGCTGGCTTTCACTGGACAAGAAAAATTTGGCCCTGACTGTCAATAGTCGGCCAAATCAAAATGATCTGCCTAAGAATATTACTACCAGCTTGATCGTTGATTTTTATTCACGTTAATAAATTATTAATTTTAAAATAAAAATTTAACTATAAAACAATGAACAAGATTAGCTTACCAGAGAAAATTAGCGTCATTGACCAAAAGAATAATCATTACCAAGTGATTATTGAGCCCTGCTCGCCTGGCTATGGTGTTACTATTGGTAATGCTTTGCGTCGAGTGATGCTATCTTCGTTGCCAGGGGCAGCGGTCACCTCTTTCAAAATCGAGGGTGTTCAACACGAGTTTGACACAGTCAGCCATGTCAAAGAAGATTTGGTGGAAATAATGTTGAATTTGAAAAAATTGAGATTAAAATTATTTAGCGATGAACCGGTCATTTTAAATATTGAAGCCAAAGGTGAAAAAGTTGTCACTGCCCGTGATATCAAAAAAGATTCCAATGTGGAGATAATGAATGAAGATTTGTTGATTGCCACTATGACCGATAAGCAAGCCAAACTAAATATGGAAATTACGGTTGAGCGTGGCTTGGGCTATGTGGCTGTCGAGCAAAGAGATGAAAAAGTAAAATTGCCAATCGGCAGTATTGCCATTGATTCCAATTTTTCACCAGCTTTGAATGTCGGCTTTAATATTGAATTTGTCCGAGTTGGCGAGATGACCAATTACGAAAAATTAATAATGGATATTTTGACTGACGGCACAATTGACGCGCGGGGAGCTGTTTCTCAAGCGTCTATAATTTTGCGTGATAATTTTAGCTTTTTGGTAGCCGAGGAAGCTGCCTCAGAAAAAGTGAGTGAAGCTGAAGAAGCGGAAGCTAAGCCAGTCAAGAAAAAAACCATCAAAAAAAAGAGTAAATAATCAATACCATGAGGCACCGAAAGAATATAGCTAAATTGAGCAAAACTTCTGATGTGCGCCGAGCGCTTTTGGAAAACTTGGCCACGTCAATTATTTTGTATGAAAAAATTGTTACCACTGAAGCCAAGGCCAAGGCCTTGCGACCTTTTGTGGAGCGCTTGATAACCAGAGGCAAGGTCAAATCAATACATAATAAGCAAATTTTGAGTGGTATTTTGCCAGACAAAAAAGCCGTCCAAAAAGTCCTAGATGTTTTGGGTCCTAGGTACAAGGATCGTCAAGGCGGATATTGCCGAATTATTAAAATTTCACCGCGAGTCGGGGATGGTGCCTTGCTCGCTCAGATTGAATTAGTATAAAAATATGGAAAGAAAAGTTCACAACATTGATGCTACAGGAAAAATAGCTGGACGCTTGGCCTCTCAAGTAGCGACCATACTGATGGGTAAGCGCAAAATAAATTATGCCGCCAACATCGAATGCGGTGATATTGTTGAAATCAGCAACATCAGTGCTATTAGGTTTACTGGCAACAAACTAGACAGTAAGCTTTATTATCGCCATAGCCAATATCCAGGGAGCTTGAAAACTACCAAGCTGAAAGATATGATGGTCAAAAATCCTGAGAAAGTTTTTATCCAGATATTGCACAATATGTTGCCCAAAAACCGATTGCGACCCAAGATGCTTAAGCGTTTAATTATCAAATAATACTATGCCAGAAGAAACCAAGTCCAAGTCAATAACCTTTGCCGTTGGTAGAAGAAAATCAGCTATTGCTAGAGTTAGGATTATGTCTGAAAAAAGCAATGGTATTAGCATCACTATCAATGATAAGGATTATAAGCTTTATTTACCATATTTTGAGTGGCAACAAGATTTATTGGCGCCTCTCAAAATCACTGGCCAAGATAAAATTGTTATCTCTGTTCGAGTCAAAGGAGGCGGTATCAAAGGGCAAGTTGACGCTATAGTCAATGGCCTAGCCAAGGCCTTGTTGAAAATTGATGAAAATTTTCGCGCGGCTTTGAGAAAAGAAGGACTTCTTACCCGCGATTCTCGCATCAAGGAACGAAAGAAACCGGGTCTCAAAAAAGCCCGCCGCGCCCCACAGTGGAGCAAACGCTAGTTTGCGACATGTTGAGCAAAGTCGAAAGATGGAGCAAACGTTAAAAATTACTTTTTTATACTCAGAAACCCCCATAAAATAAGGGGTTTTTGCTTTTTTTAGCTATTTTCAAAGGTCTTTTCTTTTGTTATAATTAGCATATGACTAATGGCCAAAAAATCACCTCAAATACTAGTTGGTATTTGCTGGCGCTGATTTTTCAAAAAATATTATCTTTTGCCTATTTTACGATTTTGGCCAGATTTTTGGGACCAAATGATTATGGGCAATACCAATTGGCTCTTAATTTTGCCCTGATGCTTTCGGTTCTGGCTGACTTGGGCTTGTCAGCGGTTTTGATTCGGGAGACAGCTAGAAAGCAAATTGATCAGAAGCAACTCTTTCGTCAAATATTTTCTCTCAAATTATTATTGAGCATTTTGGCTTTGGCTACTATTATAATTGGCGATCTGCTACTTTACGCCAATAATCCAGTGCGTCCGCTTATTTTTTTAACTAGCTTTATAGTTATTATTGATAGTTTTACTTTATTGTTTTATGGTTTTTTACGCGGTCAGCAAAATCTGTATTATGAATCAATCGGCACAATAATTTTTCAAGTAATCATTTTGACGCTGGGCTTGATTTTGATGCAATTTAATCGTGATCCGTTTTTCTTTATCATCGTGGTTCTTATGGCTAGCAGTTTTAATTTTTTATATTCTTTGATTTTGATCAACAAGAAGTACCAAGTTGAGTTGGGTTGGTATTTTGATAAAAAATTAGCGCGTAGTATTTTTTTTATAGCTTGGCCCTTTGCTTTGTCGGCCTTGTTTGCCAAAATATATGCTTATATTGATGGTTTGATTTTGGAGCAGATGCAAGGCGCTTCCCAAATGGGTTTGTATAGCGTGGCTTATAAGATTACTTTTGCCTTTCAATTTATACCCTTAGCTTTTGTGGCCGCTCTTTATCCAGCTTTTTCTCATTATTGGCAGAATGACAAAAGTCAGTTAGAAAATACTTTGATCAAGGCCATAAATTATCTGGGTTATATTGCTTTGCCAATTTCTGCTGGTATTATCTGTTTGGCGCCAAACATTATTAGTACGCTTTATACCAGCAATTATAATGGTTCCAGCGTGCCCTTGCAGATTTTGATTGCTAGTTTGCCATTTTTATTTATCAATTTTGCTTTATCATATTTTTTGAATGCTACCGATCGCCAGCGAACCAATACTTTTAATTTGGGTCTAGTAATGATTCTGAATGTTGTTTTAAATATTTTACTTATTCCCCAGTGGTCAACTGTGGGAGCCAGCTTAGCGTCCACAATTTGCACCATTAGTTTGTTTTGCTTGAATTTAGTTGCGGTCTATAAGGTGACGCAAATCAAGCTTAAAAATTGGTGGCCGATGTTTAAGGCCCTTATGGCTAGCTTATTGATGGCCTTGATAGTAATTTTTTTGGCTAAAATATTAAATATTTACTTGTGTATTATTCTTGGCTTTTTGGTATATTTTGGCTTTTTAATATTATTTAAAAATTTGAGTAAAGAAGATTATTTTTATATTAGGCGGGCCTTAAAAAAGAATTAAAATGAAAAAGGTTTTAGTGCTTACTCATGAATATTTTCCTTTTGCTGGTGGCGTAGCCATGTATTGTTATAATTTATTCAAAAATTTTTTGCTGGAAAATTATCTGGTAGCCAGTGATTGTCCGGAACTAAAAAATCAAAATAATAATGTTAAAATAAAATTAGTATCACCTTATGTTTGGCCACATTGGTTGTTTGGTTTACTGACTGTTGCTCGACTGGTAAAGCAACACAAAATTGCTGTTATTTTTACGCCGAATATTTTGCCCTTAGGATCTATCGCTTACTTTATAAAAAAAATATTCCACATACCTTATATTATATCTTTGCATGGTTTGGATATAAATTTGGCTTTACAAAACAAGCCAGTTTGGACCAAGAAAATATTGCTCTCAGCCCAAGCGATTGTTTGCAATACCCGATATACTTCTGGATTGATCAAGGATTTGGTTCCAGCTGATAAAGTAAACGTTATTTACCCAAATATCAGTATTAATTCAAAAAATATTTCAGCAGAGCAAATAGAGTCAATAAAAGAAAAATCTAATGTTGGCAGTGCCAAGATAATCTTGACTGTCGGCCGATTGGTAGAAAGAAAAGGACATACTCTGGTGATTGAGGCCTTAAAAGCCATGCTGGACTTGGATTGTAAATACTGGATAGTGGGTGATGGTCCTAATAGAGCAAATTTAGAAAAACAGGTTATTGACAATAATTTGTCAGAGAAAGTATTTTTTTGGGGGAAAGTGGCTACTGAAGATTTGCCCTTGTTTTATCAAACGGCGGATTTGTTTGTCCTGCCCAATCAACAAATCGGCACTGACGTGGAAGGTTTTGGCATGGTGTTTTTGGAAGCGGCTAGTTTTGGCTTGCCGATCATCGCTGGTTTTAGTGGTGGCGTCAAAGAAATATTTACGGGCAATGGAGATGTTTGTTATGCTGATAATAGCCAAGATATTGCCGTGGCGATCAGAGATTTATTGACTGACGAAAAAAAAGCTGCCAGTTATGGTCAGCAAGCGTATTTAGTTAGTGAAAAGTTTAAAAATAAACAAGCCGAAAGTATTAAATTATTAGAAAGGATTATAGGTTAAAAAATATGACGCAGTATGACGTAATAATGTTTGGCATGTCAAACTATTCCGAGTGTGATAGAGGAGTGTCCAATCGCAATTATCATGTTTTGAAAGAGTTGCTAAATAAACCCGAAGTCAACAAAGTTTTGTATGTTGATTATTTACCTTTGACTTGGAAAAGGGCCTTGCGTATTTTGAAGCAAGATATTTTTGTTGATTTAAAAAATTCACAAGTAGTCAGCCGTGGCGCTACTTTCAAAGTTTCTAAGTTGTCGGAAAAATTATTTATTTATACTGATATTAGTTTTGTTTTTTCTCCCAGTATGACTATCAATAATATAAAAAAACTTTCTTTAAAATTAAATTTTGGTGACTTAGTTTTGTGGTCGCTTAACCCATTTATCACTCCTTTTTGGCAAAAATTTGGCGCTAAGCTGGTGGTTTTTGACGCAGTTGATAATTGGCTTTCTCATTCATCATATACCAAGCTACAAGCTAGATTAAAAAAATGTTACGATTTAGTAAAAAGTGAAGCTGACATTATTTTCACGGTTTCCAAAAATCTTTTGAATTTTTTTGAAGACCAGTCCAATGTACACTGGATTCCCAATGGCGTGGATTTTATTCACTACAACAAGCAATACACCCTAGTCAATAGAGATATTTCCGATATAAAGAAACCGATCATTGGCTATATTGGAGTTATTCAGGAAAAAGTTGACTTGGACCTTATTCATTATTTGGCCGAAAAGAATCAAGATAAATCCATTGTCTTGGTCGGCCCGATCTGGGATGAGCAGTCCTTGCAGAAAAAAGAGCTCAAAGATTACCAAAATATTTATTGGCTGGGTCACAAGTCATATGAAGAAGCGCCGATGTATATTCAGCAATTTGATCTTGGTATTGTACCGCATAAAAGCGGACAATTTAGCGCTAGTACTAATCCGATGAAGATCTATGAATACCT
>CALMZN010000012.1 GCA_937870675.1 uncultured bacterium | reverse complement strand
CACTTGGAGTTCCGCAGTGATGATCGCACACTGCTGGCGGAAGATATTGATAAAATAATGAAAGATATTTTAGCTGTTTTGGCTAGCAAGTTTGAAGCGAGGTTGAGGTAATATTTTTTATTAAAAATTTCTCTAATATTAGCCAAAATATAGACATAAAAAACGACCATTTTTGGGTTGTTTTTTTTGTGATTTTATGCTAAAATAAAGCTAAGTTTTTGATATAATTATGACTAAAGAATTAAAGAAAAAAGCAATTACCAAGGGCTATACAGCCGAAAACATTACAGTACTTGAAGGCCTTGATCCAGTACGCAAAAGGCCAGGCATGTATATTGGCAACACGGCTTCAGCCGGCTTGCATCATTTGATTTGGGAGGTGGTGGACAACGGCATTGATGAGGCCATGGGAGGCCACGCTGATACTATTGAAGTCAAATTGTTGCCTGACAATCAGGTTTTTGTTTCTGATAATGGCCGTGGTATTCCAGTCGATATTCACAAACAGACCAAAAAATCCGCCCTAGAGACAGTCATGACCACACTACACGCTGGTGGTAAATTTGGTGAAGGTGGTGGCTACAAAGTTTCTGGCGGTTTGCACGGTGTCGGTGTGTCAGTGGTCAATGCTTTGTCTGTCTATATGCGCACGGAGGTGTGTCGTGATGGCAAGATTTGGATGCAGGAATACAAGCGTGGCAAAGCCGTGGCCAAAGTCAAGCCCATTGGTCGCAGTGATCAGCACGGCACCACGCAGATTTTTCAAGCTGACCCTGCTATATTTACGGTCTTGGATTATGATTGGGAGCTAGTGGTTGAACATTTGCGTCAGCAGGCCTATTTGACTAAGGGTGTTAAAATAAATATTTATGATGAGCGTGATTCAGCTAGCATCAAAAAATATCGTTATTATTTTGAAGGAGGTATTGCTTCCTATATTCGTCATTTGAATTTTAATAACGAAGTTAAGCAAGAAAAAGTTTTTTATGTAAACAAAGCTAAAGATGAGATTCAAGTGGAAGTGGCCTTTCAGTACACTACTGATTATCGAGAAGTCGTGTATGCTTTTGCCAACAACATTCATAATGTTGAGGGTGGTATGCACTTGGTAGGATTCAAAGCCGCTTTGACCAGGGTTTTGAATAAGTATGCTCGCAAGAATGGTTTTTTGAAAGAAAAAGAAGACAATCTAAGCTCTGACGATGTGCGCGAGGGCTTGACGGCTATCATCAGCGTCAAATTGCCCGATCCACAGTTTGAGGGTCAGACCAAAGCTAAGCTCGGGAATGCCGAAGTACGACCAATTGTGGAATCCGTCTTTGCCGAAAGCTTGGAAATATTTTTGGACGAAAATCCCCGCGACGCCAAAGAAATATTAGGCAAATGTTTGCTGGCGGCCCAAGCCCGTCTGGCCGCTCGCTCGGCTCGTGAGACGGTTTTGCGCAAAGGCATGCTGGAAGGTTTGACCTTGCCCGGTAAATTATCTGACTGCTCCAGTCGCGACCCCAAAGAATCAGAACTATTCATTGTGGAAGGAGATTCAGCCGGTGGCTCGGCTAAGCAAGGTCGTGATAGGCGTTTTCAAGCTATCTTGCCCCTGAGAGGCAAGATTCTCAATGTGGAGCGCGCGCGACTGGATAAGATGCTAGCCAATAACGAAATTAAGTCATTAATTATTGCTTTGGGCACCAATATTTCGGAGGCCTTCAATATAGAAGATTTGCGCTACAATCGTATCGTGATCATGACTGATGCCGATGTTGACGGCGCTCATATCAGAACTTTGCTTTTGACTTTGTTTTATCGTCATTTTCCAGAGTTGGTTAGGCAGGGGCACATTTTTGTTGCCCAACCGCCACTTTTTCGTGTCCAGCAGGGCAAGGAAATACAGTATGTCTACAACGAAGAGGATTTAGAAAAGTTGAAGAAAAAGTTGAATATCGATGACCTAGATATGCTGGTGGTTGAGGATAACAATGAAGAGGGCGAAGAATCGGAAGAAGGGGAAATAGAATCCATCAAAGGCGGATCTGCCTCGGGCGGGAAAGAAGTTAAAAAATCTCCGCGACTCAATATGCAACGCTACAAAGGTTTGGGTGAAATGAATCCCACTCAGCTGTGGGAAACTACCATGAATCCAGAGAGTCGTATTTTGAAAGTAGTGACAATTGATGAAGCGGCCAAAGCCGATGAAGTTTTTGAAATTTTAATGGGCGCTGATGTAGCGCCTAGAAAAAAGTTTATTCAAACTCACGCCAAGTCGGTAAAAAATTTGGATATATAAAAATATTTAATTTTTTAGGTGAGTTGGAAGTTGTAAAAACATTAGCTTAAAAATAGTAAAAATCATTTTTTACTAAAAAATGGAGCAGATTATTGGCCTAGACACTTTGAATATTATTGCTTTAAGCAAATTATTGCTAGCGATTTTTGTCGGTTTTTTTATTTTTGGCTGGTGGCGCAAATATAAGTCAGCTTATTTTTTGAGTATTTTCGGGGGCTTGATAGTTTTGTTTTATATTGTCTTGGCCAAAGATTTGAAAACTATGTGGTGGGGCACAGTAGGCGATGAGCTGTTAGTTTCCGGCTATTTGGGCAAAGTAATGTTCGGTGATCCAAGTCGCGATTTTTATTATGGCTGGTTGCCAAATTTTTATCCGCCTTTGTATTTTTGGGTGACTGGTCTGGTGGCCAAGTTTTTGGCGCACAATGCTATTGCGGCGGCCAAGATCGGAGTGACCGGAGCGTTGATAGTTTGGTTTTGGGGCGCTTATTATTGGCAAAAATTATTTTGGGCCAAGATTTTTAAAGGAGACAAAAATAGTCAACCACTGCTTAGTAATTCTTGGTTTTTTGCTTTATTGCCAATATTATTTTTATTGATTTCTGATTTTGATGCCGTGATTTTGAAGCCCTATGAGGCCTTAGCCGCTTTGCTTTGTGTTATTTGGCTGATTTTTTGGTCAGTATTAGCCACCCAAGAAAAGTGGACTAAACAGCAGTATTTATTCTTAGGTGTCAGCGCTGGTTTGCTATTTTTGTTGTTTTATTTTTGGTGGTTTATAATACTACCAATAATATTTATTTCGGCCTGGACTTCTGGCAGAAGGTCAGCGCAGTTAAAAAGATTTTTTATTAATGCTGTTTTGATGGCCTTGATATCAGCAGTATTTTGGTGGCCACTACTTGTGGCTTTCGTAAAGTACGGCATTGAAAACTGGCAAGCCAAATTTTTTGTGTTTTCTGATTTATATACTTTTAATCCTTGGTCTTATGCCTCACTGCGGTCATTGTTATTTTTGTTGGGCCTATTTGGTTTAGTTTATTTTTACAAAAAAAATACAGTCATCAAAAGTATTGCTTGGGTTTTGATATTTTCTTATTTTTATCAATTATTAAGCATTGTTTTGTGTTTGGTCGGTTATCAACCAGTGCAAGCTTACAAGCCATTTATGTTTTTGGGTGGCGCGGCTTTAGCCCTTGGTCTGGCTATAGTCGTTTTGTATATTTATATTAAATTGCGAGATAAGCATCCAAACAATGTTAAAGTTTTTTTACTACTGTCCTTGATTTTGGTAATCGGACAGGCGCCTATAGTGCGCTGGCTTGATGATCCAAAAGTTATCCAACAAATTGAAAAGGACTTACAAGCCAATACGGGCACTCCACAATTAGCTTCAGAAATAAAAAAATACGTGCCAGATTATCAATCGCGTACTTGGCTGACCAATGTGGCGGCTGACATCAATGCTTATTTACCCTTATCTTACTATATTGCTTTTAGTCCGCACTTCAGTCATCAGGCCACCCAGTATTCTGAGCGTCTGGCTCAAATCAAAAACATGTCTCAAGCCAAAAGTCCGGAAGAGCTTATGGCTATTATTGATCAGGGTTTTGACCCCCAAATTGATAGTTTATTGTTTTATGATGATGATCCCCTTGATATTCAAGGTGAATATACTTTGCATTTTTGGGCTGATCGCTATCCTAATGGCGGGCAAGATTTATTGATTACTATACCAAAAAATGTCATTACAGAACAGAATTGGCAAAAAGTTTATAGTCAAAATAATTGGCTCATATTTCTTAAGAAATAAATGGTTCAATTTGCTACCTGGGAAGAAGAATATCAAAATCCCAAACTGGTGACAACAAAAGCAGATCCACAAAATGATACTTTGCGTTTTTTTAAATATTTAAAAAAAGAAGCCAAAATAGAATTGAGTAATTTGAAAATTTTGGATCTTGGCTCAGGGACGGGCAGAAATTCAAATTATTTAGCTCAGCTTGGCAATCTGGTTGTGGGTTTGGAAATTTCTGACACAGCTATGGAGATAGCCACCAAGCGGGCTGAAAATATGAATATTAAAGAGCGGGTCAAATATTTGAAACAAAGCATTGG
>CALMZN010000011.1 GCA_937870675.1 uncultured bacterium | reverse complement strand
AAAACGAGTTTGTGAACAATTTTGCGTTTTGCTTTTGTGGGTGCAACGATAATATACAAATTTTAGCCCGCTTTTCTTGATGTGCCTTTCCGCTGTGATAGCGTAGCCACACTCGCCACAAACCGCAAAATTGATAAATTGAAAGTTTTTCGGTCCTCGCTTTTTGCGGGGCTTGCCGTTCAAAATCAACGCTTCTTGTATTTGGTCAAAAAGTTTCTTTGAAATCATTGGCTTGTGCGATCCTTGATGAATTTCGCCACGATAGCGAAAATGTCCGTAGTAAAACGGATTGGTCAAAATTTTCTGAATTGTAGAAAGATGGGGCAGTTTTCCGTCTTTGCCAATCAAGCCGAGAGAAAACATTTTGCGTTGAATTGCCGTGAGCGTATATTGTCCCGTAGCAAAAGCCCCCAAACACTCTTTCACTTTATGAAAAGTCTTCTTGTCTGGCTCAATAGTTCGCAAACGAGGTTCATTGAAATATCCCAAAGGGGCTTTTGCCGAAAGTTCACCACGGCGTATTTTTTGGCGAATACCGCGCAAAATGTTTTCTCTTAAATTGTCGGTGTAATATTTTGCTTGTCCGAAAGCGACACTCAACATAAATTTTCCCTGTGGTGTCGCTTCGCACCAAAATGTCGGGAATTTTAGCGAGGTAATTTTCCCAGTATCTACAAGATAAATAACACGACCGCCGTCTATTGAATTTCGGGCTAATCTATCAGGGTTCCACGCTAAAATTCCCTCTGCGTTGCCTTTTTCAATTTCTGACATCATAAAATTAAAAACTTCTCGGCCCGGCTCTTTGGCGGTTTTGCTTTCGTAATACTCTTTGACCACAAAAAGATTATTTTGTTTGGCAAACTCTCTCAGCTCGGCGAGCTGGGCCTCAATGGACAAAATTTGTCTTTCCTCGTCCTCGCTTGATTTGCGACAATAGATGAAGTATTTAATCATAGTTTTTTAGAAGTTTTTAATTTTATAAAAAGGCAACGCTTTACACCAACAATTTATTAAAATCTCATTTTGTATTCCGCTGAAAGCGGAAGAAAACCATCGGCTCATTGCGACAAGGTCGCAATACAAATTTTTAAATTTATGAACCGCCGCCTTGCGGCGGGAAAATTGGCGATTGATTTCAAAAATCCGTGGAATTATCTGGCCGAAATGCCTGCCGAAGCGAGGGGCGAAGCCCCGAGCGAGGCGACAAATCGTCTTTGGTGGATGCTGAGGGATTCGAACCCCCGGCCTTCTCGGTGTAAACGAGACGCTCTAACCAACTGAGCTAAGCATCCTTGTAAGAAAGTTTATTTAAGATAAATGACAACATTATAAACCTGAGTGAAACTAGTGGTTTATGGTGGACTCGAGCGGATTCGAACCGCTGACCCTCGCGATGCAAACGCGATGCTCTAGCCAACTGAGCTACGAGCCCGAAGTTATTAAATATTTTTGTTAAAAATACTCCGCGACCCACCTTGCCTTCGCCTATCGGCGAAGCCGATGGCGGGCAGGTGCAAACGCGATGCTCTAGCCAACCCGTCTCGCCTTGGCGGCGAGCCGAGGCGGACTGAGCTACGAGCCCTGAACTATTCGTCGCTTCGCTCCTCAAGTTCAGGACTTAGTCCCAAAACTTTGGGCGAGTAAAAATAATTATAAATGGTTACGTCATAAACCTGCGCGTAGCGAATGGTTTATGGTGGGCGGAAAGGGACTTGAACCCTTACGGGATTGCTCCCACAAGCACCTCAAGCTTGCGTGTATACCATTTCACCACCCGCCCGTTAAACTTGCACAGTGTGCAGGCAAGTTTATCGCTAGCTTAAGATTTTTTTTCTCGGAGTTTCTTTTTGCTAGTTCTAGTATAGCCCAATTTTGCGCGACGCACAGCGAATTCTTTGACTACTTCAATTTTGGCAACGGCTGGTGAAAAAATGTGGTAGATTTTTTCGACAGCAATACCATCGGATATTTTGCGGACAGTAATAGTAGCTCCAGCTTCATTGCCGTGTTTGCGAGCCAAGACCAATCCTTCAAAAATTTGAATTCTTTCTTTTTCAACGCCTTTAGCGTTTTTTTCTTTGATTTTTTCGTGTACTTTAACTACCATGCCAGACCTAATAGCAGATAATTCTTGGGTAGAATTTTTAGCAGAAATTTTTACAGCAGTCATAAATTTGTTTTATTTAGTTAGTTATTCAATAAAAAGTTACTATTTCCTTTAATAATAACTACGCTATTTTAGCCCAAAATTTGAATTTTGTCAATAAAATTAGACGGGGCTTATTTTGGGTGTTTAGCCCTTTATTTTGGTTTTTTATCCAAAAAATTTATAGTTTTATCAATAGCTTGCTGGACGGTGATGTGGCTAGTGTCTAATACAAAGTCGTAGCGTTTCAGTAGATAGTGATTGAGGTGGTAATATTTTTTGTAGCGCAAAAGTTCACTCTTTTTTCTAATTAATATTTGTTTTTTAAGTTCGCCAATATTTTTCACTTTGGCCTCATTGCGCTCTTTATTTTTTTGGGCATCTTTTAGATCTTTCCAAATGCGTTTGGCCGCTTCATTGATATTGGCTTTTATAAATATTTTTGTTGACTCGGGCAGAAAATGAAATTGAACTCTTCCTTCCACTACCACGGGATATTTTTTTGCTAATTTTCTAGCTTGTTTGGCGGTTTCTTTGTCGGCCTTGATATCAATTTGTGGGTCTGACTGCGCTAGCGTGTTCAGCTGAGCCAAGGTTATATTTTTTTGACGAGCTAATTCACGCATATATTGTCCGATATAAAGGCGCTTGGCTTTGAATTTTTTACACAAGGCCTTGGCCACCGTGCTTTTGCCACTACCTGGTGTGCCAGAAATAGTTATGATGCGTTGCATAGTGTTATTTCAAATCTTTTAGATAATTTTTTAGCTCTTGAGGCAGGGGAGAACTGGTACGTACGCTTTTTTTGTCTGGCCCTAAGAATTTTAAGAGATGCGCATGCAAAAATATTCGGACATCTGCTTGTTTTTTCTTTTTGCGAACATCTTTGGTTTGGTATAGTTTATCACCAACCACGGAGTGACCAATACTGAAGAGGTGAGCGCGAATTTGGTGCGTGCGTCCAGTTTTGATTTGGACTTTGAGCAAGGTACAATTGGTGTATCTAGTCACTACTTCATAGATAGTGTGGGCTTCTAATCCTTCACCCGGGGCTTGTATTTTGGTCAAGCCAGTTTGTCGATCACGGGCTAGATTGGAATTTATTTCGCCAGTATCATTGAGCACGCGGCCATTTACTAAACACAAATATTCTTTGAGTACCTGACGCTCGACAAATTGTTTTTTTAGTTCCTCGAAAAATTTTTTGTTCAATGGTATGACCATCAGGCCAGAGACATCTCTGTCCAAGCGCTGGACCAAGCCAGGACGCAAAGTATCTTTGTCTATTTTTTTTACTTGGGGGTATTTTTTTAGTAGCCAAGTAATCAGAGTATTTTTTTCTCCTTGGTCAGTCGGGTGTACTAGTAAACCGCTCGGCTTTTCGATCACGATATAGTCAGCGGTTTCTTTTTTTACTTTTGGTTCGATTAAAACAGTGTCATCTAGGCGATGGCTTTTTAAGTCATAATTGATAGTATCATTTTCTTTGAGCCAAAAATGAACTGATGGTGTTTGGCCATTTACTTTTACTTGGCCATTGAGGATAAATTTTTTGATCTGGCTACGACTGATGTCTGGGCAGTGTTCGCTCAAGAATATATCTAGGCGTTGTTTTTGTTGGCCTTGGTAGGTGGTTTTCATATGAATACTTTAGCAGAAAAATCAGGATAAATAAAGCTTAAGAAAAGCCAGCGTCTGGGGGCGCTGGCTGGGGCAAGGCATCACTCGTCGTCAGTCATTCTGGGATAGGGAAGTACCCATGGTTAAGGTCTTCAAAGGTTGGTCTTTGACCATTATTTTCATCATAAACACTGGGGATGGGGGGAGGTGATTTGACTGGTTGCGTAGTTGGCTGTGCAGAACTGCTAGGCCTTTCAGTAAGATCGTCACTCATGACCACTCCTTTCGTCGGCTGTAAGAACCACGTTTCATCCTTAATTTAACAGGCAGAAATGACTTTGTCAACCAAAAAACAACCCAACTGGGTTGATTATTAATCTATTTTATTTATTGTCTCATGCCCTTCGACTTCGCTCAGGGCACTCGCCTCGTCTTACCTGAGTAATGGTTGAAGTTCCGAACAAAGTGAGGAACTGAAACCACGAGCGAGGAGGAATGAAATGACGACGAGTCGAGTGGTGCCCTCGTCAGGAGTCGAACCCGAAATTCTTGGTCCGAAGCCAAGCGTGATATCCATTTCACTACGGGGGCCTTGGATATGGTAACTTATAAACAATTGGTGCCCCCAGCAGGACTCGAACCTGCGACCGTTTGCTTAAGAGGCAACTGCTCTACCAACTGAGCTATAAGGGCTTATATTATTATAAAAAAATAGCATAAAAGCTATAGGGTACGGGCATTATAGTACATCGTGTAGAAAATTTCAATACTTAATAAGGCAGGTCAACATACTCTCTTTTTAGAGAGTTTTCAGCTTCCTCCCACTCTTGTGAGCGGATGTTCTGGATCAAGCCAGCCAGTTGGTTGGCTAGGGCCTCTAGTAAAATAATATTATTAGCACTATATTCTTGACCCTTGGCTTTGCAAGACAAGCTGATAAAACCAATAGTTTTTTGACCAGCCAAAATAGGGGTGATTATGCTTTTTTTGTTGGATAAGGGCCACAAGACAGGGGCTTGGGGCAAACTTTTTGGGTCAAAAATAATTGTACGCGGAGATTTTATAATGTCTTGCAATAAGGGCAGATTTTTTAACGGGTAATAATTATTTTTTTTCAAAAAAGGATAATTTTTTACTTCGTGGATATATATTTTTTCGGTGGTATGCGAATAAGAGCAGAGCAGAGCTTGCTCAGAAGGTATAATTTCCAAAATGGTTTTTAAGACATAAGTGCTGATTGCTTTCAGGTCATTTTGTCCGGTCAAATATTGACCAATAGCAAACAAGGCAACAAGTTTGTTGTCAGCATGCTCCAATCTTTGGTGTAAAATCATAGTGAGCTTGCTCAGCACTTTTTCTTTGAGGGCTTTATTTTTTTTGATAACGGTGTACCAGTTTTTGTTGAATAATTCATAAGTCATCAAAGTCGGACTGCTGACTCGTAGGCTGTGCTGGTAAAGAGCATGGTCTTTTAATAGACATAGCTCGCCAACAAAATCATTGTTTCTAAAAATTGCTAAATTTTGTATACGATTTTCCAAAGTAGCTTCGAGAGTGGCCTGTCCAGAAGCAATGATTATTAATTTATTGTTTATTTTTTTGGCTTGGAATATGTAATCGCCTTTTTTATATTTTTTTTCCACAAAAAAATCACCCAGCAACTTTAATTCCTGCTTAGTCAAGCCCTCAAACAAATCTATGTTTTGCCAGAAGTTGTTCATTAAGGACTATGGTGATTAAGATAGGCCAAAGCAGTTGTTTCGTCTATTGAATTATTGTTCAGTAATTCTTTGATATTTTGTTCCATGCTAAACATGCCCTCATCAGCACTGGTCTGGATGACACTTTTGATTTGTGGTATTTTATTCTCGCGAATAATGTTGGAGATAGCCGGAGTATTGATCAAAATTTCGCGGACAGCCACTCGTCCGCCACCTACTTTTGGTACTAGTTGCTGAGTCAGGACACCGCTCAAGGAAATAGACAATTGCAGGCGGACTTGGGATTGCTGGTGGGGAGGGAAGACATCAATAATACGATCAATGGTCTGAGAGGCGCTATGGGTATGCAATGTTGCCAAGACCAAGTGGCCGGTTTCAGCCAGCGTGATAGTAGCGGCAATGGTTTCTAGGTCACGCATTTCGCCAACCATGATGACATTGGGGTCTTGTCTGAGAACGTGTTTCAAAGCATCTTCAAAACTTAAGATATCAGTGCCCAACTGTCTTTGCTTGATAATACTTTTTTTTGGCTGGTGCACAAACTCAATTGGATCCTCAAGGGTGACGATGTGAGCGGAGCGAGTTTGGTTGATCCGCTCTATCATAGCGGCTAGAGTGGTTGATTTACCACAGCCCGTAGGGCCAGTCACTAAAAATAGACCGCTAGTTCTTTGAATCAGCTGAGTGACTATCTCGGGCATTTGGAGATCTTCCATGCTGGGTATTTGGTTGGAGATGACGCGAGCCACTAGGCCGACATTGTCTTTTTCGTAGTGTAGGTTGACGCGATAGCGTGAATACTCGGCAATTTCATAGGAAACATCCAATTCTCTTTCATCAATGAATTTTTTTTGTTGGCGTTCGGTCAAAATACCGAAGATCATTTTTTCCGCTAGCTCGCGAGTCACCACCTCTATGTCAGGAATAATTTTTAGCTCACCGTCTACGCGCAAGATTGGTGGCTTGCCTACTATGATATGCAAATCAGAGGCCTTGTTTTTGGTGGCTAGCTTGAAGAGGTTATTGATATTCATTGTTATAGAATTATTTTTGTTTTTCTTTTACCGAATATATTATAACATATTTTAGTACAAAATAAAATCGAGCTGAGCTCGATAAAAAATATTTAGCTAAGCGTAAAATGTGTTTTTTATTTAGTTATATTTTATTTAAATCTCATGCTATTATTAATTCATGGCCAACAAATACAAACACTTACAAACTCCTCAAGCTGAGTTTGATTTTCATGGTTTAGGAGCCCTGACTCATGAGCAGATCTTGGGTTTAACTGATGATTTTATACAGGCCAGTGTTGCTGGTGGCTACAAATTAGTCAGTATTATCACTGGCGCGGGTCTACATTCCAAAAATGGTCCAGTGGTAAAACCAGTGGTGGCTGATTTTTTGACCAATCATCCCTTGGTTCAAAGTTTTAGCGAGGGAAAATACACCCAAGGTGGTCAAGGTGTTTTTATAGTCAAACTAAAAACACTTAAATAATTTTGAGTGTTTTTTGCTATTTATTTAACAGCTATAATTTTTTCATTGGTTAATTTTTCTTGAGCAAAAGCATAGGAGCCGAACAAGAGCGAGGAGTATAAAATATTGCTAATTAGTGTGCTTTTGAAAAACGGCACAGCTAGCGTAAAGCAGAGTAGCAAACCGCTAATATCTTTGGTGTACCAGTTGCTCATCATCCAGACGGCTAGGTTGGTAATGACAAAGAAGCTAATAGCGGAAAAAATTGAAGCAGAAAAGATATTTAATAGGCGGTAGTTTTTTTTCAAGCTGTAGCCGATCACAATATTCAAAGCTGTGGCTAGATAGACAGCCAGCATGACGCCCCAGTGATAAAAACCAAGCACTAGGTCGGAGGCCAGTAGCGCCAAAAGTGGCCATAGCGCCATTTTTTTGTTAGTCACCAAAAAAGCGGAAAATATAATAATGCTACTCAAGGGTGAAAAATTTGGCACATGCCAAATCAGGCGACTAGCAAAAGCTAGGATGCTTAAAATCAATATTAGTAGAAGATTATTTTTATGCATACCTAGAAGGTTGATTCAGCAAAAGTCCATTTTATGCTTTCACCGCTTTTTGGGATATATTTATCAGCGCTGACTTGAGGCATTTGGTCATCGACAAAGTATTGCCAGTATTTGTTGTCTTGGCCGTTTTCCAATGCATCAATTTTGGTCACCAGATAGCCCATTTCTCCATAATCTTTGTATTGAATATCCCAGGCTTGATCTTGGGCCACTTCTTGAGTAATGGCAAATAAGTTTTTGGTGTTGTTTTCTGGCAATTGATAGTCAATAGTGTTTTGCTTATCATCAGCAAAAACAAAAGTTATATTTATTGTCTGCTTGACCTGTTCCTGATGCGTCTGCTCTAGGGCTTTATTTTTTGTTTGTAAGACCGAGGATTGCCAGAGACCGATCACGCCAATTATTAGTAGGGCTAGTACTAAAAATTTTAAATTTTTTTTCATAATATTTTTATTTAATATTCTATACCTCTGCGGGCGTCTAGGCCTTGATCAAAGTAATGTTTAGAGGCCCTCATGTCAGTGATTAGATCGGCCAATTCCATTACTTCTGGTGGGCAGTAGCGACCAGTTAGCACTAGTTCCAAGTGCCTTGGTCTTTGTTTTATTAAAGCTAGTATTTCTTCGGTGCTTAAGAGCTTGGTTTTTACAGTTGTATTTATCTCGTCTAAGATCAAAAGGTCAAAATCATTCTTGAGCCATTCTTGAGCTTGTTTGAGAGCGGCTTGGGCCTCTTGCAAGTCCTGGGGCAGATTGTCAAAGCGGAATTTTTTGCCTAGCATGCGTGGGTAGCCAAAAGTTTTGTATATTATACCTTCATTTTTTAATTTGTCCAAAATTTTTCTTTCCCCATAATAATCTCCGCCTTTATCAAAATAAATTATTCCGACTTTGAAGCCCTGGCCAGCCGCTCGGATAGCCAAACCCAAGGCGGCAGTAGTTTTTCCTTTGCCATCACCAGTGTAGATTTGAAGCATGGCTGGATTAGAAATTGACATATTTTTAAAATGATATTAATGTTTCAAAGTATTCTTCTTGATCGGGCCCCAACTAGAAACCACGGAGGAGGTTTTATCATGGAACATAGTGCTGAAGCCAAGGCCTATCAGCGGATCCTTGATCGGAGAGCGAAAAGGTTCTTTTTCATCCTGCTGGGTTTGGCAGGGGTATTTCTCATCATCGTGCTGATCTTCGGCGGCAAATAGCTGCGCCTTGAGGATCGGACTGCTATCTGGCCTGTCTGGCGTCAAAACCGGGCAGGCCTTATTTTAAATTTTCAATTTTGGCGCCAACAATCAAGGGTCCGAATATCATTATCGCGGGCTAAACATTTTTTGTCTGCTAGCGTTGGATTGTTGTTTGACAGGGTATTTTGTTATGTGCTTAAATCATTGTGTATATCCCCCGGCTGTCTGGCTATTTTTAGGAGGGTAGTCATGAAAGCATGGCAGAGGAGACATTTTTGGGGTGTGGGCTCTCTTTTGGCAGGTCTTGTTCCTTGGTTTCTGGGTTGGCACTTGATCTTTAAGATCAGTGGTGTCTGTTTTCTTGGTTTGGCAGTCTACTTATTGGCCGATTTGTGGCCAAGAAGGAGGTCGTGACTTGAACATCGATCCGGAGGAGCGGGCATCAGCGCCAGTCGTGCCTCGGCGCTGGTCGGCGGTCGTTATAATGCTCATACTATCTCTCTTCACTCTAGCCATCTTGGCGGGAGTATTGCATCAATCACCAGTTTTTCATGACGCAACCCATCGCGCTCTTGAGCTGGTGGGAAAGGTGTCGATCTTACTGCTTCAGATCGTGTGCCTACTGGTTCTAGTGGCGTTAGTGTTGGTCATCACCTTTCTTTTTGCTAGCATCATTGCTTGTGCCTTCATTGCCATTTTCTTTTCCGAGAATGTTCCGGCGGAGTTACAGCACATGGACAACATCAGTAAGCTAGATCTGACTAGCTAAGGAGGTTGGCATGCCACTGCTTGTCAAGATTCTGGCCTTGATTGTTTTGCTGGTGCTGTTGGTGTGGTTTTTTCGCAAGGGAGGTCAGCACCTTAGCGCGGAAGATCTGGAGTATGTAAGGAGTGATGGTACTCCACGACCAGTTTCTGGCGCCTGGGACGAAGAAAGCGATCCGCCCGAGGCGGCCTAGGGCTGGCAGGGCTAGTTTCTCACCCGCCGTTTATCAAACTACACAATTTGACGAACGGCGGGCTCTATTTTTTTCTTTTGTCTTCTCTGACGCCTAATACTATAGCCCCGACAGCAAGAAGGATGAAAATTATAATTATTGATATTATCATATTTTTTCTTTTAGCCACCTTTTTACCCTTCGACTCTCCTTCGACAAGCTCGGGATCGCTCAGGGCAGGAAAAAGGTGGTTGCTTGTCATTGCGAGGAAGTCGAGCTTAGCTCGACGACGAAGCAATCCCAATGAGATTGCCACGCTCACTCTGTTCGCTCGCAATGACGGTATTAAACTTTAAGATTTTTCCGAGCCAACTGCTACTCCACGAATGTAGAATAGCAGTTGGCTTTGGCAATTTATCCTCCTTGAAGTCAATCCTGACTTCGCTCATACTCGATGGCAGTCATGCTTCCATGATGCGGGCAGTTGGGATCTGGCTTGGGGAAGTGGCAGTGTTCCGGACAGTATTCGTTGACGCTAGGAGCGACACAGACGCAGGCAGTGGCACAGATACAGCGCATGACTTTGATTTCTCTTGTGGGCATATTGGCTTCTCCTTGGAGGAAGTTTGGAAGGATCGGGGTGGATTATTTTATTAAAATTTGTTTATTTCATATCGCAACTGCCCTTAAACCCGCACTGCTTGGAACACTCAGTGCATCCTCCCATTTTGACCATCACGCCAAGCTTGCAGTTGGGGCAGATTTTGCCTACTTCAGTGCCATAGCTGTTATCCAGCCCATCCAGTTCCACAGCTAATTTTTCTTTGGCGATTTCGGCATGCTTTTGGGGATTTTGGATTTCCATAATTTGTTCAGTCGCTTCCGGTGGTGGGGCAATAGCTACCTTGACCATCACTTTTTCATTTTCAATTTTTTCGTTGCCATTGTAGGCCAGATTTTTCTTTTCGGTTTCTTTGTCTATAGACAGCACCTGCTCAGTGCGGCTAGAATCGCGGTAAATAGTGACACCCTTGCAACCCAGCTCATAGGCCTTTTCATAAAGTTGAGCAGTTTGTTCGACAGTAAAATCCGCCGGAGCATTGGCTGTTTTACTGATAGAGGAATCAGTCCAGCGCTGGACTGTGGCTTGGACTTTGATGTGATCCATGGGGTTGAGATCCATAGACGACACAAAGAATTCTGGCAGTTCGCCATTGTGAGTGTATTGATCGGCTAGTGGTATATAGCACTCGTGAAAGCCCAAGCGTGATTGGCGATAGAATTTGAAAGCATAATATGGTTCAATACCAGTTGAGGTGCCAAGCATAGAGCCGACTGTGCCAGTCGGAGCTTGGGTAGTCAAAGTCACGTTGCGCATGCCATTTTCTTTGATAGCTTGTTGCACATCTTCTGGCAAATTTTTTACAAAAAGCGAATCCAGGAATTTTTCACTATCAAATTTAGGGAAAGAACCTTTTTCTTTGGCCAACTTGCTTGATTCTTTGTACATTTCTATGGTAATGGTCTGGTAAAGTCGGTTAATGAATTCGTTACCTTCATCTGAGCCATAGCGCAAACGTAATTTGATCAATAGTTCTCCCAAGCCCAAAGTACCACCGCCAACTCGGCGTTCATTTTTTTGGTTGGTTTCATTTTCTTTGAAGTGATAGGGTGTCAGGTCAATGACATTGTCTAAAAAGCGAGTAAGGGAGCGAGCGGATTTTTTCAAGACATCCCAATCCATTTGGTAAATAGGCCCCAACTCGTCCTTGCTAATTTCTTTGGCAAAAGAAGCTAAATAGAGATGGCCAAGATTGCAGACGCCCCAACCCGGCAAGCCCTGCTCGCCACAAGGATTGGTAGCAATGATTTTGTTGAAATAATAGGAGTTGGAGAGTTTGTTGTAGCGCTCCATAAATACTATACCGGGTTCAGCGCTGGAGTGAGCTGATCGGATGATTTTGTTCCACAGCTCGCGGGCCTTGATGGTCTTGTAGACGCGGACTGGATAACCAGCCGCTTTCCAAGCCAAGATGTCGCCATCCCAGATATTGTCATAGATGTCTTTGTAAGAGGTGTTTTCATAATCAGGAAATTCTAGATTCCAGTACTCATCATTTTTGACGGCTTTCATAAAAGAATCAGAGACCATCACTGAAATATTAGCATTTTCTATTTGACCGGCCTTGGTTTTGGAATCAACAAATTCCAAAACATCCGGATGCCAATCCCACTGCATGAGCATTAGGGCGCCTCTACGTGAGCCACCTTGCTCGATGAGCCCTGTCACATAGGAAAAAAGTCCACCCCAAGACACTGAGCCCGAGGATTTGCCATGTACGCCTTTGACATAGGCATAGCGCGGTCTTAAGGAAGATAAAGATAGTCCGACACCGCCACCACGGGACATGACCTCGGTCATTTGGTAGAGCGTATCAGCAATGATGGCTTTGCGTGAGTCGCGGGGTGAGGGCAGAACATAGCAATTGAATAAGGTCAGGTTAGAAGTATAATTGCCGTGGGTGTCGACATTGGCGCCAGTCATGATACGACCAGCTGGCTGAATGCGTTTAGCGCGGAGATCATCAAAAAATTGTTCAAAATATTTTTCTCTATTTTCAGCAGTATTTTCCACAGAAGCCACGGCTTTGGCTACGCGACGGTGAGCATCTTCGATTGATTCGCGTGGCTTGTCGCATTTGTAAAGATCTTGTTCAAATTCATAATTATTATTTTCGTCAGCATAAACTCCGGTCAACATGTGCAAGATGGTTTTTTCACCAGGCAAGATTTGCTTGACAATGCCTAGATCTTTTTTGGGGTATTTGCGGTCTTCTTTGGTGATGGCAATGACTAAATCGCCGATTTCAATTTCTTCTTTCTTGTCTTTGATTGAGTAGCGATCTAAGAAGATGATGCGCCCTAGTTCATCAAAATCCATAGAGCCATTGAGAATGTGCTTGCTTTGCTTGCTCAAAAAAATTCCCAAAGCATCCAGCTCTTTGACTTCCGGGCTGGTCACTTCTTTGCCAATCTCTAATCTTATTTTTTTGCGCTGTTCGCGATAGAGGATGAAGGCCTTGGCGGTTCTGGCCCAATTGGATTGGATCAAAATTATTTCAATGACATCTTGGATTTGTTCAACTGTCGGAGTGTCGTGGCCGTCAAATTTTTGTTCCAAGACGGCAGTCACAATGTCGGTTAATTTTTTGGCTTCCAACTCATCATATTCTAGTGTGGCTTGACCGGCCTTGATGATGGCTTGAAAAACTTTATTTTTATCAAAATCCACAAAAGTGCCATCGCGTTTTTTTATTTTCGACAGGCCGTGAAATATTTTTTGTTGTGTGCCGATTTTCTGACCGCGTTTTTGAAAATATAACTTGGCTACTTGAGGTAGATTGTTTTCCAGTAAGACAATATTAATGGCGCTCCGGATGTCATCAGAAGTGATGAGGTCATCATCTTGGTAGCTGGCTTTCAGGTACTTGATTGTCTGATCAGCAAAATTTTCAGCCAAAAGATTGTCTTCCAAGTCGCAAGCTAGGATGGCTTGGCGTAGGGAATTGGTTATTTTTTGGAGATCGAGGTCTTCGATTTGGCCGTGTCTTTTTTTGACTTGCATTGATTTGGTTTTATATTTAATTTATTTTAATAAAAATAGCTCTATTTTTTGCCCAAAAAAAGAATATCGGACTTTTATACACAATATCTAGTGGTGCAAATAATTATAGCACACAAGATATAGGATGAACAAATTTTTGTTTTTACCCGATATTTCAAGGTTTTTTTATTATAATCTATATTTGTGGATAAGTAAAATCAAAGAAATATTTGTATTTTTACGTCATTTTTGCTAAGGTGTATAGACAGAAAAATAATAAATAAATATGGCTAATATATTTCACAAAAGAAGTAATAGCCGAAGGTCGCATGATAATCGACCTTCGCCCGTTTCGCTTCGAGGCGAGCGGGAAAGAGAGCGTCCCAGAAAGGTGTCAGACCATGATTTGGTAGACCCCATTGCCTATGTTGGAGATTTGGATTTGGTCAAATTTCCTATCTTAGAACAGAAAAAAAATACCGAGACCCAAGAATTTGAACCGGAAAATCCGCTTAATAAGAGATAAAAAAAGCACCCGCCGACCCTAACCCCCTAAATCCCCCTTAACAGGGGGACTTTTTAAAACTCCTCCCCTGTTAAGGGGAGGTCGGGAGGGGTTAGGGTCGGCGGTTTTTCCCGCCAAAGGCGGGTCCGCCTTTGGCGGATATTTTAAGCTATAACTCCACACTAGTCCGGCTAGCCAAAGGAGTGGCGGAAAGTTTTAGGTCAGTAATTATTTTCTGAGCAAAAGTTTGGATGGCTTCTGGATTGCCGTGTACCAGAAATACTTTTGGTTTGTTTTGGAAAGCCCCCAGCCACTTGAGCAGGTCAGCTTGATCAGCGTGAGCTGAGAAGCCGTCTATTATATCTACGGCGCAATGAATTGGTATTTTTTTGCCATAGTAGTCAAAATCAAAAGCGCCATTG
>CALMZN010000010.1 GCA_937870675.1 uncultured bacterium | reverse complement strand
TTTCCTGCGTAGTGACTAAATTACTTGGATTGGTGGGATCAGATATTTGCACCTTGCTTATCCTGCCCAAAGCTTCAAAAGTATTGACAGTCATCAATCCATTGGGCGCAGTAGAAGTTGCTACTTGGCCATTACGCAAGTTGTATTCCGTATAACTTACATTATTTAATGGATCGGTAATGCTTACTGGATACAAATTGTTACTATCGTAAGCTATGGTCGTAGTAGCATTTTTAGGAGATATTTCTTGAATGACTAAACCTAAATCATTGAAATTTCTATTTACTTCCACATCTTGTTCAATATAATCCTCTTTAGTCAAATTAACCTTATCTATCTCGCCCAAAGGTAAATTATCATAATATAAATTTTGTTGTTTATTGTCAGTACTATCACTAATCACTTTGGTCTTAGGCGCGGCTAAAATATGTTCTTCGGCGTTTTGAGCATAATCATAGTCCGTATCTTTTTCATCGCCAGCCAGTTGATTGGTAATTTCACCAGTGCCAATATCAACAACCACCTCACCAAGATTATTTTCCGTCAGCAAATTTCCTGAAATTAAATCATATTGATATTGGACGGCTGTTGATTTGGCAATACTGGTAAAATCAGTGGTAGATTTTTGAGTATTATAGACAAAACTATTGTCATGACCCAAGTCAGTTTCTTCCCACTTGTATATGGTCTGATTTAATAGCTCATCAGTATTATTATCATACGTTTCCTGTCTATATGGTTTGCCTATTTTATAGTAGCTATCTTGATATTCGCCTTGAGAGGAATTTGATTCATTACCTTGATGATAGTAAGTGATAGTTTTGGTATCAGCTATAGTTTTTTCTACTTGAGCAAAGCCGGCGAATTTACGATCTAAAATGTTGTCGCCAAGATACTGCATACCGCCACTATATTGATAATCAATAACAGTTTCATTGTTTAAACCATCATTGATATTAATTTGTTTAACGGTTTGTAAAAGATATGGCAAATTAGGATTGGTAAGTTCTCCACTTACTGGATCGTGATATTGAGCAGTAGATTGATAATCTATATCTATTTCACTGCCTTGACTAGTACTAATATGAGTTAGCATATTAGTGCCACCATCATTTAGATAAACTTTATTCACGGTATAGCTCGCCAGTTGC
>CALMZN010000009.1 GCA_937870675.1 uncultured bacterium | reverse complement strand
AAACAATCCTCGTCGGACGAAATAAGTGCTATTGAAAAAGATCTAAACGATACCGATCTATCGGACTTGGACAAAGAACTTCAGGATATCGAAAACGAACTTGATGCCGCGTATTAAAACCTCATATAAAGGGTAACTTATATGTTTAAAGGAAAATACATTTTCCCTTTTTTTATTCTAATTATTCCGGTTATTTATTTTGCTAAAAATCTTTTTCCACCAAAAAATATCAGATATGACGCAAAAATTAAAATTGCTTCTAGTGAAATAAATGTTCAGTTGGCAAAAACTCCTGAAGAGAAATCAAAAGGCCTCTCCGGAAAAAACAAACTTGCCGGAAATGAAGGAATGCTTTTTTCTTTTCCCCAAAAAACTTACCCGATTTTTTGGATGAAGGATATGAAATTTAATATTGATTTGTTGTGGATCAATGACGACAAGGTGCTGGGCATTGAAAAAAACATGCCAGCGCCACTGGCTGGCACAGAGGACAAAGATCTGCTCATTTATAGCTCAGCTGAGCCCGTAAACAGGGTTTTGGAGATAAATGGTGGTTTGGTGGACCAATATGGCTTAAAAGTCGGTGATAGCTTGGAATACCAGAATATTAACTTTTAATATATGATGCCCGAGAGATGGAAAGAATTAAAACAAGAAGTAAAGGAAAAATTTGGGCTAGAAGATGAGTACGAAGAGGAGCTTGACCATGGTAGTCAGGAAGTTGTAGAATTTTCAAGCCCCCTGGGCAAAATCAAGCTGTGTTTTGTGAAAAGCCCCAAAGTTTTGGATAAAAAAACCAGCTTTTCCAATCGCATTGGCTCCAGTGTCAGTGTGGAATATGTTTATGATCCAGAAAATTTTGTGTACCATTTGGAAGTATTTGTCTGGTCAGAGGCCAACAATCAATGGGAAAAATTTGTAAACCAAGATGCTTTCAATTAAAAAAATAAGTAAAAAAAATCTTTGGCTTTTTGTTTTCCCAGTACTTTTGTTAGTTGTGGCAATTGTTGTTTTTAAATTTTTAACTGTTGACCAAACTATTAAAAACAAAAATCAGTATCTTAAAGTAGTTGAGCCAAAGTTAGAACAAGTAATCTCGAGTCCTAGTTCCCAAAATATTATCAAAACCAAAGATTTTTTATTCACCCTCAAGAGCAGTGATCGATCAGTTGGCGATTATCATTTGCCTCTTTATATGGCTTTTTCTCTTTGGGTCAAGTATACTGAAAGTAAAGATTTTACTGATTTGACCAAGGCCACAGGCATTTTGGAGGAGCTAAAGAGCGCCTTGCCAGAGTTGAGTGGTTCTTTGGAGCAAATCATCAAAATAATGAAAAACAATGTTTAAATCTACGGCCTATATTTTGAATCCTTTATTTTTACTGCTGGCGTGGTGCATTTTTTTCTACACCCAAAAAGGTTTGCTGGTGTGGATTATTTTATCATTGTTAAGCATTATTTTGACGGCTATTTTGACCAGCGGCTACAATTTTTGGCGCCACAAACTGCAATGGTTTAATTTTTTGGTGATTTATCTAGGGCAGTTCACTTTTTTATTGATGCTAAAAAATTCAACAGCCCGTTATTTGTCAGCCGTTATTATTTGTTTTTTGTGGGCCTTTATTTGGTGGATGTTGAAGCAATATTTCAAAAATTATTTTTCCCCAAGTCAGACGGAGTATTTGGCTTTCAAAAAATATTGGTATGTTCTCAATTTATGGTTTTTTATTTCCAGTTGTTATTCACTTATTATTTTTTTAAGTTTGGATTTTTATTATTTAGCGTTATTAGTGATCTTGGTCATTTTTTCCATGGCCAAAGATTTGTTTGGCGCTAGCAAGCATCTGGGCTGGCTTTTTTGGGTGTTGAGCATTTTCTTTTTTGCCCAAGCATTTATTGTGATTTATTTTTTGCCAGTTAGTTTTTATGTGGCTGGCACCTTGCTAGTTTTGTGGTTTTATTATTTTATTACTTTGTCTTTAGATGAGAAAAAAAATGTTAAGTGGCCGATTTTTATTATCCTGCTAGTGACTATTTTCTTATTGGCCAGCTCTTTGTACATTATTTTGTAAAAATTAGACATTTGCCTATTTTGGCGAGAATATATATGATGGTATAGATATAAGATTAATTAATATAATTTCTAAGGGGATGGAAGAAAAAAAAGAACATTTTGTCAGACCGACTACCGAGCGACCACCATCGTTGGTTAGCTTGACCTTGCTGGCCGTTGTTTTTGGGCTAACAGCTGGCTTTGGCGGATATTTGGTTGGTAAGTGGCTAGTGCCGTCCAACTTTACTTTTTTGTCCAATCAGCCAGATATCAAAATAAATTTGGAGCAACCCTTAACATCGGTGGCCAACAAATACGACGCTAGCATTGCCGGCTTGTATCGCGCGGGCAAGGTAGTGTCGGGGCTTGATGAGCCAATATTTGAGCGGGCTGACTACTTGGGTTCGGCGGTGGCCGTCACTTCTGACGGTTGGCTGATGACCACTGATCAAGTTTTGTTGACTACTCAAACCAAAGTAGTGATCAATGACAAAGTTTATGACATTGAGCAAATAAAAAAAGATGTTTTTTCTGGGGCAATATTTATTAAGATTAAAACAGCCAATCTTCTGGCAGTCAATTTTCAGTTGACCGAGGGAGTGAAGGTTGGGGAGAGGATTTTTACTGATCAAGAGTTGGCCAATAGCTTGAATCATAGCTTTAGCACAGCCGTACTGGGCAATATACACTTTACTACTGGCGCGTATTTATCAACAGACAGTATTGATTATTATTATCAATTGGCTGATTTGAGCGATAACGGTTTTAGTACGGCCTCTCCGTATTTTAATCTAAAAGGCGATTTGATTGGTTTGAGTTACAAAATAAATCAGCAGACAGTTTTGTTGCCAGCTGATTATTTGAAGCAGGCCGTAAAACATTTGTTGGACAATACGGAAAGACCGATTTGGGGCATTAGCTACATTGATTTGGAGAACAATAGTGGTTTGGAGCAAAAAGGCAACTATGTTTATAATACTGTTTTGAACAAGGCGGTTTTGTTTGATAGTCCTAGTCACAAAGCTGGTCTCAAAGCCAAGGATAGGATTGTTGCGGTTAATAATGACGAAGTGACCAAAGATAAGACCATTACGTCTATCTTGCAAAATTATCGCTTAGGCGACAAAATAATATTGCGAGTTGTCAGAGACAACAAAGAAATAGATTTAGAGATAAAATAATCAACCCGACGGGTTGAATAGAGAAACCCTGAGTTTAACTCAAGGTTTTTTTGTTTAGCTTTATTTTTCCGCCTTGGTCACCCGTCGGGTCGATTTTTTTAACTATCAATTCTGGACTAGGACTGTATTTTTTATTACGGATTTTCCACTGGTCAACAAATTGTCCCAAACCCTGTTTTTGGAGCTGATTGTAGCGACGAGTAGATTTTTGCGACCATTCTACTAGAGAGGCAAAACTTATTTTGTAGCGGCCTTTGACTACAATATATTTGAGCGCTTCATTTTTGATTGCTTGGCGGATTGTTTTGGAAGACACACCAAATAGTTTGGCCGCTTCAGAGACCGATAACCTAATTATATTTTCCATATATTAATATTATTTTTGCGTCAACCCCATGGGTTGTTTTTTAAGTAATTTTAATAAATTAATGTTTATGTATACACTATTCTACACCTTTTGTAATAAAAAATCAAGCAACATCTTACATTATTGGTATTTTATGTGGCTCGCTGGCCGTATGGGTCATTCTGGAGCGCCGTCGCGTCAGACGCGACGAAGCGATAGAATCCACGCTTTTAGATTCTATCGGTCTCCGCCAGCTGGCGGATCCCTCCAGAATGACGTTTGTATAGGCCAGCGAGCTGCACAAGGTTGATTACTTCAACCTCGAAGGTTGACCCAAGCTTTACAAAGAAACTCAAATCTGTTATAATTTTTTCAATCTAAAGTTACTATTGCTAGTAATAGGGCAATAATAGCTCAAATATGCTAGTATTTAAGTGGTGTAATAAAAGTGTAATATTTGGGCTATAAGCTCGTCTATATTTATGTACAGTTTGAAGGATAGTTTACAAGAGAAAATCCAGTTGCTTAAGCTGAAAAATGGTGATTCAGAGGCCTTCGCTTTTTTTTATGACCAATATGTTAAGCGCATTTATCGTTTTACCTACATAAGGGTGAGCGATAAGGTGGTGGCTCAGGACCTTACTCAAGACATTTTTTTGAAGGTCTGGCAACATTTGGTAGATAAAAAAGAGATTCAGAATTTTGCGGCTTTTATCTTCCGAGTAGCGCGCAATAGCATCATTGATTATTACCGCTTGTCCAGTCGCCAAGAATTGCCACTAGAATACGCTGATGAGACCGAGGATCCATATAGCGACCAAAAGACAAGTTTAATAGACAAGGAAATTGACCTTCAAGTCCTGCTGGATCATTTGAAAAAAATGAAAGCCGAATATCAAGAGGTTCTCATATTACGCTATGTCGAAGATCTCTCTATAGATGATATAGCGCAGATCATGCAAAAGGACAAAAATAATACTCGCGTGCTTCTGCATCGGTCGTTGAATAAATTAAAATCTTTAACTAACAACAAATAATAATCACCCAGCTGTCTGTCTCAGCTGGAGTATAAAAAATTATGAGCATTCGAAAATCACTAGCTCAATTAAAAAAATTATCAAGCATCAACCCTGATGAGCAATGGGCTCACGCCACCAAGTATTCTATTATGTCTGAGGTGACAGTCCAAAGTCGCTTGATAAAATCCCAAAAGCGATCATTCAACGATGGCTTTAATTTATTTTTTGCCAACTTTTTTGGCAAGATTGTGCCATCCTTGACCAAAGTAGTAGCCGTGGTGCTGGTATTGTCAGTCGGCTCGGGATTCAGCTTGGTCGCCCAGGCCTCTGTGCCGGGCGAGATGCTCTGGCCCATCAAGCGCAATATGGAGGAGGCCGAGCTAGCATTGACCTTGAGTCCAGTCAAAAAAACCGAAATTCACATCAAGCACATCAATACTCGCCTAAATGAAATAGATAAGATTTTGAAAGATGAAGATAGTGTCAGTCCCGAAGACAGCACCAAAAAAGAAGTAGCCATCAAAAAAGCAGTCAGTCATCTAGAAAGAGATGTGGTAGCTGTGGATAACTCGCTCAAGATTGTCAAAGAGGAAAAAACGCCAATGCAGGTAGTGGCTTTGGTGGAAAAAGTAGCCATTGTCGCCAACGAAACTGCCAATAATCTCAACCAAAAAGTATCAAATTCTCAAAATACAGAAATAAGCAAAGTATTGGATGATGCTAAAAAAATAAATCAAGAGGTAAAGGATTCGGCTGTCAACCTAGCCATTACTGTGCACGAAGAGGTAGTAAATAATGTCGCTAAAGATGTTTCCAACAATATCAACTCGACTCCTAGCGCGACTGTAGTCAGCCAGAACGGAGCCAATGTCGAAGAGCTAAAAGCCGTGACAGAAGTAGTGACTAAAATTATCACTTCAGAATTGCAGGTTGTGTCCCAAGAAGTAGCCAATGCCAAAGATAAAGTAGAGAGCGTGGACAACAAAGATATTATTAGTTTGCCAAAATCAAGTAATCTTAAAGAAGGCGAATCGGATGCCAAGGCCATAGAGAGTATTGATAGCTTGAAAATGCATCCAGAGATTATGGAGGCCAATTTGGTTCAGGCCAAAGATTTGCTGGAGAAGGGTAATCTCAAAGACAGTATGGAAAAGATTACTCAAGTCAAAGAAACTTATCAGCAAGCCGAAACAGTAATCAAAAGAATAGAAGCCGCGGCTGAAAATAATAGCGTCAACACTAGCACTAGTACGCCTACTAGCACTAAGCCGATTATTCCGCCAGTCACTACTAGCACTAGACCAACCACTACCAGCACCGTTATAAAATCAAGCGATGAGACCACTACTCCAGAGCTGATTTCTGAGCAGGGCATCAAAGCAGATGAAGGCATTCCCGAAGAGCTGGCTCCCAAAGATTTTTATTAATAAGTAAGTTTAAATAATTAGCGTATTTGACCCCAAGATCTAGCCGATGTCGACCTAGTCAGTCGAAGGTAGGTTATGGGCAAGAGGTTCTGTCACGCATCAAAAGCGTGTCATCCCGCACTTGATGCGGGATCCACCATTGATTAGCCACGAGGTATGGTATTGGTGGATTCCCGCTTTCGCGGGAATGACGATTGAGAGTGAATTTCGTATGACGGATTCTTTTGTCCCTAACTTATCGCTAAATCGCGCGCGATCTAGGGAAGCCCTTATGACGATAATAAGTCATCTAGGGCATTAAATAACTGTTCCTTAACCCGAGAAAATGGTGACTGCGTTTTGGGCCTATGGTCACTGTGATTAGAAAGGTCGATATAGCCCCTAGTGGCTTTAAGTCCTTTGATTCATAGTTTAATCTCATACTGATCATATGAGATGCCTACTGCTTACGGCTTTTTTCAAAAGTTTTTGGGACATTATAATTAACAAAGAAAAATGAATTTATTAAAAAAATTGTTCGTATACTCCGTGGTAATTACCACTGTGTTATGGTCAGTTGGCGCATCTTTTGCACCTTTGGCCAAAGCCGCTGGTAGCTACCCAGCTGGCTCACTGTTGGCCATGAAAGGTCAAACAGGCGCTGCTGTATACTTGATCGGCACTGATGCCAAGAAATATGTCTTTCCAAGTCAGAAAGAGTATTTTACTTGGTATTCAAACTTTGACAAAGTTGTCAGAGTAGCTGTGGCCGAGCTAGATATGTATCCAGACGGTGGTGCTGTGACTGTGCGTCCCGGTACCAAATTGGTGACCCACATGAATACTGCCAAGGTTTATGCTATTGAACCAGGCGGAATATTACGCTGGATCCCAACAGACACTATTGCCAAAGCTTTATATGGCAACAACTGGACCTTACGCTTAGTTGACGTAATTCCAGGTTTCTTCTCATCTTCCTACAAAGCCACTGGCGCTGATATTTCAGACAAATACGCCACTGGTACTGTAGTCAAGATGGGTACTACTTATTACTATATTGATGGTACTACCAAGAGAGCTTTTGCTAGTGACACTGCTTTGACAGCCAACGGCTACACTGCCGCTGATGCTGTTGAAGTCACCAGCTTGACTGGCTACACTGATGGTTCATCCGTCACTGGCACTGAATCAACTATCAAGGACTTCACTCCAACAGAAGGTGGCACTTTGCCAGTAGTTGCTGGTAATTTAGCAGTTTCTTTGGCTAGTGATACCCCAGCTTCTGGTGTAGCTTATATGAATGCTACCCATGTTGGTTTCACCAAAGTGAAATTAACAGCCGGTAGTGACCCAGTCACTATTGATTCTATGGTAGTCAAGAGAACTGGCGTTCCAGCCAGTGACGCCGCTTTTACTGGCGTCAACATCTTGAAAGATGGCGCTATGTTGAGCTCTTCTTACAAGGCTCTTAATGCTTCTCACGAAGCCAACTTTACTGAAGATGTAGTTGTTCCAGCCAATGGCACAGTTTACTTGACCTTGGTTGGTAAGATGACTGATGCTGCCACCTATGCTGGTGAAAATCCAACCTTGTCTTTGACAGGTATTACCACTATAGCCACCATTACTGGCTCTTTGCCAATCGTTGGTAATCCAATGAGTATTAATGGCACTATCAATATTGGTGATATAACTATTTCAGAATCGCCAGATTTGAGCACTTTGACCGAAGAAGTCGGCACTACAGATGTTGAGTTCTTGAATGTCAAAATGACCAATGACAGCGCTTCAGCTGATATCCGCATTGATTCAGTTAGATTCAACAATGTTGGTTCTGCTAATGACGCTGATGTTAGCAATTTGGAATTGGTAGTTGACGGCAATGTCGTTGCTACTGCTTCTATGGTTAGCAATTATGCCAAATTTGACTTAAGCGCTTGTGGCACTCCTTGCTTGATTGCTGATGGCAAGAACGAGACCTTTACCTTGCGTGGCGACATAGTCGGTGGTTCAGGTAGGACATTAGATTTTGATGTCAAAAAAGCTGATGATATCATGGCCTATGATACTTTGAATATGACCTATGTCACTCCATCAGCCGCTATTGATGGCGGAAGAACTGTGACTATTAGTCGTGGTATTTTGACTGTCACCAAGTCCAATGTGGTTTTAGCCGGCAATGTGTCCGAATCTACAACCGACTTATCATTGGGTTCTTGGAACTTCAAAGTTCAAGGTGAGCCAATTACTATTAGTACCATCAAATTTGATATTGATGTCACTGGTACAGTAAGTTCTTCTGACTTTTCTAATTTGAAATTAGTAAAAGGCAGTACTAACTTGACAGGCGCTACTGATGGCGCTGATGGTTCCACTTCGGTCAAAGATGGTTCAGTGACTTTTACTGACTCATTTACTTTGCCAATAGGTGATAATGCTATTACCTTGATTGGTACTTTGAGCGCTGATGCAGCCAATGGTGATACTGTGCAATTTGGTGTTGACTTTACAACTGCTTCAACCTCTAATTTGGATGCCACTGGTGATGTGACTGGTGACGCCATTGCTTTGAGCGCTACAGCAGCTAATAATTACGCCAATCCTTATAGCGTAGAAATTGACGCTAATTTGATCACTATTACTGATTTATCATTGTCAGTGACTACTTTGGGAACTCCAGCTGCCCAAACAGTTGCGGCCGGCACAAGTGGTCAAACTTTTTCTACCATTCGTTTTGATGCTTCTG
>CALMZN010000008.1 GCA_937870675.1 uncultured bacterium | reverse complement strand
CATCGCCTCAATCAATCTCTGGTCTTGAAAATTAAATCCGTTGATACCACACATTAAAAATAAGAAATAATTTTTTTAATTAAGCTCGGCAAGGAATGTCGCTCCTCCACTATTTTTCTCAATTCCTGGGCTCCTATTTGGCTCCAGGACGCATCTTGTATAAATTTGGCAATAGTGGCTGGCTCATCATTTTCTGGATACAGAGGCAGTCCTATGGCCTGTGAATTGCCCTTGGTGGTCACTGGAAAGATGCCAAAAAGCATGGCCTCCAACATGGTTTTATCAATGGTTTCTGAGGCCATATTGACCATCAGTCGGTATTGTGGATAAATTTTCTTTAGTTCTGGCGCCGGCAGTGGGCCCATGAATTTGACCCGTTGTTCCAAATCCAACTCCTTGACCAAGACGCGCATTTCATCAGCATAATCCTTTTCCACATCGCGACCATAAATAGTCAAATCATATTCCGGCAAATCCAACAAAGCTTTGATGGCTATCTCCAATCTTTTGGAACGACAAATGCGGTGGACAGTCAAAATGTTTTTGGCACTATACACCTTTTCTCCACTAGCTTCAGCCCAAAATCTCAGATCAATGCCATGGCCAGTGACAACTTTTTTTGGCGCGCTATACTGTGGCAAGCTCTGCGGTGTAGCACAAAACATGTTGCTGGCTAACCAGCCGGTCAGGCGCAAATACCAAGTCATAGTATAGTGCGTGTACCACAAATAAAATTTACGGCCTGTAATTTTCCAATACCAGCCACCCAAAGCCGACCACTCCGGATTCATGTGCACAAAAACGTGAGTGTACTTCAAAGAAAAAATTAATTTATAAAAATTCAAAATCCAGCGCCATTTTGGCCTGTTGTTTTCCTTGCCCAGAGAATAAACTGGAAAATGATTATCAAAACTACCTTTCCACAAACAAATCACTTGCACATCAACACCGTTTTTTATAAATTCATCAATCCACTGGATCACAAAAGCTAGATCATCATCTTGATCATTCATACGCTGAGTGATAAATAATAATTTTATTTTTTTATTATCTCTTGCCATTTTTTTATAACTATATCAAATGTTTCTTGATTATCAATTTTCTTTTCTGACGCTAAATTATTTTTTATAGAATCATAAAATTCTGGC
>CALMZN010000007.1 GCA_937870675.1 uncultured bacterium | reverse complement strand
AATGAGCAAAAGCACGGTTAGCTTCGGCCATGCGATGAACGTCTTCTTTTTTCTTAATCGCTGGACCTTCACCATTGGCTGATTCAATTAAAACCGCTGCCAATTTTTCGGCCATGGGTTTACCTTTAATTTTTTTAGCCGCCTCAATAATCCAGCGTGAAGCCAAAGTCAATTTGCGTTCGTCGCGCACTGGAAATGGTACCTGATAATTAGCGCCACCAATACGCTTACCTTTGACTTCTAGGTTTGGCGATATATTTCTCATGGCGGTGTCATATATTTCCAAAGGATCCTGCTTGGTTTTGTTGGAAATATATTCTAAAGCGCCGTAAACAATTTTTTGAGCAATTGTTTTTTTGCCTTGACGCATTACTTTGTTGATCAATTTGGCAATATCAACACGCTGAAATTTTGGATCAGCGGCAATTAATCTTTTTGTGACTGGCTTACCTCTCATAGTTGTAGTTATTATTTAGCAGTTTTCTTTTCTCTTTTAGCGCCATAGAGTGAGCGACCTTGTTTGCGACCAGAAACACCTTGGGTATCATAGACCCCTCTGACAATGTGATAGCGGACACCAGGCAAATCTTTGACTCTGCCACCGCGAATCATCACAATGCTGTGTTCTTGCAAATTATGACCTTCACCAGGGATGTAGGCGGTCACTTCCATACCGTTTGACAAACGCACTCTGGCAATTTTACGCAAAGCCGAGTTTGGTTTTTTAGGAGTGGTGGTAGTCACTTTGACACAGACACCGCGCTTAAAAGGAGAACCCTTTGGCAGGTCCCTTTTACTGCGACGCAAAGTATTCAAGGTCATCATCAAAGCCGGCGTCTTACTCTTGATCTTTGGCGACTTTCTTGGTTTTTTCAATAATTGGTGAATTGTAGGCATTTAATTAAAATTGTTTATTAAAAAATATAAGCACTAATGCTTAAAAATGCTACCATAAAATAGCATAAATAAAATAAGAAGTCAAGGTTTTTATAGCAAACTTCCTATAAAATTAGCCACTACGCCAAACAAGCTGGCTAAAATATTGGTTTTACCAAAATTATCAAGAAGTATTATGGCCAATAAAATCCAAGGGCCATTGACGGCTAATTTATGTTTCACACCCTCCCATTTGTCTGGCAAAATAGTAAA
>CALMZN010000006.1 GCA_937870675.1 uncultured bacterium | reverse complement strand
TTCGCTTCAGGAGCTTCACCGGTACTTTTCGCCGGAGCTAAATCGGAGAAAAGGAAAATTTGTAAATCATTGAAGTCGTTGCAAATCTAACGTTAAAGGAGATAAAAGGCGAAGACTTTTTTCTGGGTCTGTTTATAACCACTTTTGCCCAAGGAGTTTTGCGCGTGGTCATGAATAGCTTGGCTGTCGGCAGTGCCGAGCAAAACAGGCGGGGCGAAGTTTTGGGCATTTTAGCGTCCCTGTCAAACATTGCCTCTATTATTGGGCCACTTTTGGCTGGATATTTATTCCAAACCCATTTGCATTTGCCATTTTTTGTTTGCGCTTTATTCTGTTTGGTATCTTTTTTGATTATTTTATTTGGCCGGCGCAAACAAAGAGTAATGGCCATAGTATAAATTATTTTTTATTTCAACTCGCCTGCCATTGCAAATACTTTAGCGAGCTGGGTTTTTTGTTTGACAAAAGCTTAATTTTTATACATAATACATGAACTGCTCTTTCATTGGTAATCATGTATCTCAAGGAGGGAATCATGAGGAAAAAGCAGGGTGGACGCAACAATAATCAGAAAGTTAAGGGGAGCAAGCGGAAGAAGATAATTAATCACAAGCAGCTTCAGAGAGGGCCGTACTGCAATTTGTGCGCAACAGTTTGTGTTCACAACACGACCCCTCGGCTAGTGAAGCTGAGTCCTGACACGCCTATCGCGCCCTGTATGAAGGTGTAACGACACCGAACGCTTTTTGTACCGCCACCCGAGCTCGGCTCGGGTGGCGGTATTTCTTTAATTCATTTTCTTGTCAATTTGAGCTTTTTAGGATATTATTTACCTATTATAATCAATAAATATGCAAGTAATACTATTAAAAGATTTAGCTCAATTTGTCGGTCAAGAAGTAGAGGTTCGTTGTTGGATTTATAATCTCCGCTCTTCCGGTAAAATAATGTTTTGGCAACTTAGAGATGGCTCGGATTTTTGTCAGGCCATAATCAATGCGGATGATTTGTCAAAAGATAAATGGGAGCTAGCCCAAAAAGCATCTCTAGAGTCCTCGGTGAAAATAATCGGCGTGGTCAATAAGCATCCTAAGAAGGAGGAATATGAAATTTTGGTCAAAGATTTTGATTTTTTTCAAATTGCTGAAGAATATCCGATTAGTAAAAAAGATCACGGTATTGATTTTTTGATGGACAATAGACACTTGTGGTTGCGCTCCAAAAAACAGTGGGCTATTCAGCGCGTGCGCAATACTTTGATACAGGCGACTTATGAATTCATGGCGCAAAATAATTTTATTAAAATTGATTCGCCAATTTTGACACCCAGCGCTTGCGAAGGCACGACCGATTTATTTTCGGTAAAATATTTTGATGAAACCGCTTATCTGTCACAGAGTGGTCAGCTTTATTTGGAGGCGGCTATTTATGCTCATGGACGCGTTTTTGATTTTGGGCCGACTTTTAGAGCAGAAAAGTCCAAGACCAGAAGACATTTGACAGAATTTTGGATGATGGATGCGGAAATGGCTTTTGTGAATTTAGATCAAAATTTACAAACTCAGGAAACACTGATTAGATTCATGGTCAAATCTGTTTTGGATAAAAACAAAGCGGAATTAGTTATACTGGAAAGAGACACAAAAATTTTGGAAAATATTTTAAAACCTTTTTACAGAATCACTCACGCTGAGGCCATCAAGCAATTACAATCTTTGGGTAGCGATGTCAAAGATGGCGAAGATTTGGGCGCTGATGATGAGACAATGTTGACCAAACAATTTGATAATCCAATTTTTATCACCAACTACCCAAGTCGGATAAAAGCTTTTTATATGGAGCGCAATGCTAAGGACAATACTTTGGCCGAATGCGCGGATTTATTGGCTCCGGAAGGTTATGGTGAAATTATTGGCGGTTCGCAAAGAGAATACAAATACGATAAGCTTTTGAAAAGCATCCGAGATCATAAATTGCCAGAAAAAGAATTTGAGTGGTATTTGGATTTGTGCAAATACGGCTCAGTGCCCCATGGCGGCTTTGGTTTTGGCCTGGAGCGTATTGTAGCTTGGGTCTGTGGTTTAGAACATGTCCGAGAGACCATACCATTTCCAAGGACGATTTATCGCTTGAGACCATAATTGTTAGTCTTTTTAGCCGACTTAGCTCAGCTGGTATCCGCCTTCGCTAAAGCTACGGCGGGCAGGGAGCAATGGTATCGCCACCGCCAGCGGGCGGGGTGCCGCCCGAGGCGGCATAAACCCTACATAAGTCTTAATTGATATTGAAAATGCCGACGTAGCTCAGCTGGTAGAGCAACTCACTCGTAACGAGTAGGTCGTCAGTTCGATTCTGACCGTCGGCTCCATTATTTTAAATTTTATGACAAGAACAAAAACAATAGAAACAAGCAGTTTAGTTGGTCAAGAAGTATTGATTAAGGCCTGGGTGCAGGCCAGGCGCAATATGGGCAAAATTGTTTTTCTTGACCTTAGAGACCGTTTTGGGATATTGCAAGTCGTAGCTGTGCCAAGTGAGCTGGATGCTGAATCGGCTGAGTTATTGAAAGATATTCGCTCGGAGTTTGTTTTGGCGATTACTGGAGTAGTGCAAGCCAGAGGCGCCAAACAGATAAATAAGGATATGCCCACTGGCGGGGTAGAGTTGTTGGCCAAAAAAATAGAAATTTTGTCTTCAGCGGAAACGCCACCATTTGAGATTGACAATGAAGAACGCCAAGCCAACGAAGAATTACGTTTGAAATATCGCTATCTAGATTTGCGCCACGCGCGTTTGCAAACTAATATTATATTACGACACAAAGTAATAAATTTTTTGAGAAGTGAACTGTATAAACAGGACTTTCTTGAGATTGAAACACCTTATATTTCCAAAAGCACTCCTGAGGGCGCTCGCGATTTTTTGGTGCCATCCCGTAATTATCCAGGCAAATTTTATGCTTTACCGCAATCACCACAACAATACAAGCAAATGTTGATGGTGGCTGGCTTTGATAAATATTGTCAGATTGTGCGTTGCTTCAGAGATGAAGATCAGCGAGGAGATAGACAAGCTGAGTTTACTCAGCTAGATATCGAACAAAGTTTTGTGAAGCAAGAGGACATTTTGGTTTTGACTGAAAAATTAATAATTGATTTGATTAGGGAAATTTTACCAAATAAAAAAATTCAACAAACGCCTTTTCCAAGAATTAGTTTTCCAGAAGCAATGTCTAAGTATAATTCCGATAAGCCGGATTTGCGTAAAAACAAAAATGATCCAAATGAATTGGCCTTTGCTTGGGTTGTAGATTTTCCGATGTTTGAATACAAAGAAGGCGATAAGCGCTGGGGCGTAGTACATCATCCCTTTACAGCTTTTGATCCAAATAAAATCATGGCCGTGGAAAAAGGGGATTTGAAAGATATTAAGGCCTTGCAGTATGACTTGATACTCAATGGCTCGGAAGTGGCTGGTGGCAGTATTCGTACTCATGATCCAGAAGTTTTGAAAAAAGTATTCAAAGCCCTAGGGCATAGCGATAAAGAAATTCAGAGTCAGTTTGGGCATCTGATGGAGGCCTTTAAGTATGGTGTGCCTCCGCACGGTGGTATTGCCTTTGGCTTAGATAGATTGTTGATGATTTTGGTTGGTGAGCAGAGCATCAAAGAAGTAATTGCTTTCCCGAAGACCACTGATAATAGGGATCCGCTTATGGACTCGCCGTCAGAGATAAGCAAAGAGCAACTTGATGAGTTGAAATTAAAAAAAGTGTAGTATTTTAAAAAACGACCCGACGGGTCGTTTTTGAGTTGACACAAAGTTATAAATGTGATATAAGCAATAGGCTCATTCAACAACCAAACGCTCACCCGCAATCTCCGTGCACGGGTTCCATGGTTGTTAGTGAGTAGCTCAAGGTTGTCGTTCTTCGACCCATGCTGAATCGCCGGAACTGTATCTCGGCGCCTTGGCTGGCTCGTAGAGTCATCGACACTTGTGCTGGGGGCCTCTGGTAGTCGCTTGCGGAGGCCCCCTAAAATGAAATCAATGACCCAAGTAAACCTCCAAGCTTGGGTTAGGGGGGTCCTGTTGCCACGCACCACGTTGCATAGGGCCCTCTTTTTTTATTCCCTTAAATAACTCTTTGAGTCGCCCGCCTAAGCTGTGTATTTAACGGGGGTGAATTTGGAAAAAAACTTAATAAATGATATAATATCAGCAGAATTTAAGGAAAAAATGCGCAAAATTGCTTTAGAACAATTTGAAGGTCCACTGGACTTACTTTTGCAACTGATTGAAAAAAATAAGTTGCAAATTACAGAAATATCTTTAGCCAAAATCACTGATCAATATCTGACTTTTATAGAGGAGTCCGATAATCTGGTCTCAGAAGAAGTGGCTGATTTTTTGTTGATTGCTTCGCGTTTGATATATATAAAGTCAAAATATCTATTGCCTGACTTAGCTTTGGAAGCAGATGATGACACGGCTTCTCTGGAAAAGCAGTTAAAAATTTATCGGCAGTATTTTGAAGCCAGTAAAGCTATAAACAAGCTTTATAACAATAAGCATCGTCAATCTTGGTCTCGCCAGCAAGCTATGAAGCTACTCATCAAGCAAGAATTTGTTGCGCCAGCTAATACAGATATTAATATTTTAAACAATATCTTTGCGGATGTTTTGGGGAGAATTGAGCGTTTTGTGAATATTCCGAAAGTGGTGATGCAAAAAGCAATTTCTATTGGGGATAAAATTTTGCATCTCAAAGAATTCATCAAAGATAAGTTGGAAATAAAATTTTCTCATTTGGTGACAGATAGTAGCAACAAAATGGAAACCATTGTTAGTTTTTTGGCTATGTTGGAGCTGATCAAACAGCAAGAAATAGCGGCCGATCAAGATAATATGTTTGGCGAAATAAATATTGTCGTAAAATCAGATAAGTATTAATTAAATTAAATTTTATCGGGATGAAAAAAGACATAGCGTCAATTATTGAAAGTTTAATTTTAGCCAGCGGTAAGCCACTGACCATTGATGAGTTGGCAAAATTTTTGGAAGTGGAAGTAGAAGATATTAAGCAGGCCATTGCTACTTTGGAAGAAAAATATAATCAAGAGTATAGTGGTGTACACTTAGCCGTCAATAATAAAAAAATTCAATTCATAAGTAATCCAAAAAACGCTGATTATTTGTATAGTTATTTTCAAGAAGAATTAAGTGGTGAATTGACTAGGCCGGCTTTGGAAACCCTGACCATCATTGCTTATCGACAACCAATCAGCAAAGAGGAGTTAGAGCAGATCAGGGGAGTGAACTGCAGTTTGATTATTAGGAATTTATTGATTCGTGGCTTGATTGAGGTAGAGGAAAACAAAGAAAATTTGGCTCCGGTCTACAGCGTGACTATGGATTTTTTGCGTCATTTAGGCATTAGTAGTGTGGAAGAACTGCCAGATTTTGCCAAGCTCAATTCTGATGAGAATTTACAAAAATTAATTCAAAATACCAATAATGACGAAAGTGCCAGTTAAATTAAGATTAGCCAAATATTTGGCGCAAGCTGGTATTGCCGCTCGGCGCAAAGCTGAGCTTTTGATATTGGCGGGGCGAGTTTCAGTCAATGGTCAAGTAGAAAAAAATGTAGCCACCAATATTGATCCCAATATTGATGAAATTAAATTTGATGGTCATAAATTACAGACCGAAAATAAAGTTTATTATGTTTTACATAAGCCAGTTGGCTATGTCTGTTCTTTGGATGATGCCCATAATAAAAACAAAGTCACTGACTTATTGCCAGCCGAAGAAAAAATATGGCCAGTCGGACGTCTAGACAAGGATTCAAGTGGTTTGCTTATTTTGACCAATGATGGCGAATTGACCAATCTGCTGACGCATCCGCGCTACGCTAAGCCAAAAAAATATCAAGTGACAGTCAACAAAAAATTTGTTGCCCAAGATGCTAGTTTGCTGGAGTCAGGAATTGAGCTGGAAGAAGGGTTGGCTAGAGTTGATAAAATAAAAATAATCAGTGACAATAATATTGAAATTATTTTGCATCAGGGCTGGAAAAGGCAAATCAGGCGTATGTTGAGCGCTATTGGTTATCGAGTAATCAATTTAGTGCGAGTGCAAGAAGGAAAATTAATTTTAGGCGACTTGCCACTTGGTCAGTATAAAAAAATTAATAAGGATGACATCATTTAATTCTCTAAATTTCTAACCGGATGAATGTTTGGGCGACACTAGTGACAGTTTTACTTTCCTGGAATTTGACAATTCAAGTTTTTTATCATTTACCGCAAATTCTCTTGCAAGAAAATGATGTGCAAACTAAAGTGACCTTGGGCGATCAGCGTTTGGAAGAAGGTAAATTGATTCCTCGCAAAATAGATAATAATTCTTGGGGAGTAAAAATTAGCGCTCAGTCAGCCGCGGTTATGGATAAAAATACCGGCTTAGTATTGTGGCAAAAAAATGCTGATCAAGTCAGGTCATTGGCTAGCATTACCAAACTAATGACAGTTTTGGTTTTTCTAGATCACAATCCTGGTTGGGACAAAATTGTGACTATGGAGCAAGCTGATGAAACATCAGAACTAAAACCAAATATTTTGCGGGGAGAAAATGTGACAGTTCGCGATTTGTTTAATATTGCCTTGGTAGCTTCGGATAATAACGCCGCTCGCGCTTTGGCTAGAAGTACGGGTTTAAGTATGGAGGATTTTGTCAAAGCTATGAATGCTAAAACAATTGAACTAAAAATGAATCAAAGTAATTTCGTCGAACCCACTGGCTTGGACGCGCAAAATCAGGCCACAGCGCTTGATGTGTTAAAAATGGCCAAGGCGGCTTTTGCTAAGCAGGAAATCCAAAAAGCTGTAGTGCAAAAATCGTATGGTTTGCTTACCCAAGAAGGGCGTAATCAAAAAGTATTGAGTACCAATAATTTACTTAAGAGCTATCTCAATGTCAAAGCCGGAAAAACCGGCTATATCGAGGCCGCTGGTTATTGTTTGATAGTGGAAGTGGCCAATGACGAGGGACACGAAATTTTGACAGTAGTTTTGGGCTCATCGGCTCATGAAAATCGTTTTCAAGATGCCAAAATATTAAGCGGCTGGGTTTTTGAAAATTATCAGTGGCTTTGAGTAGCGAATTTTATTATCTTGGGAAAAATGTTATTATATAAGTATCAAACAGTAGAAAAATATGACTGAAAAATACTTGATAGCCAATTGGAAAATGCAACTTGATAAAGAGCAGGCCATTCAGCAGGCCTCGCTTTTGGCTAAATTATTGAGTGAAGAAAAAATCAGTAAAGATCTGCGAGTAGTATTGTGTCCGGATTTTATTGCCTTGAGCGAAGTGGCGGATATTATCAAGGGCTCAAAAATTGCTTTGGGGGCGCAGGATGGTTTTTATGAAGAAGCGGGTGCTTTTACTAGCCAAGTTTCCATGAGACAAATCAAAGAAGCGGCTTGCCAGTTTGTTATTTTGGGACATTCCGAAAGAAGGAAATTAGGCGAGAGCGATGAAATTATCAACAAAAAAATTAAAGCGGCCTTAGAACAGGGGCTGGTGCCGATTGTTTGCGTGGGTGAAACATTTGATGAGCGCAAAGAGGGTCAACAAGATTTGGTCATCATGCATCAAATTTATGAAGCCCTGAAAAACATCAAACCCAAACCAGATCAGAAAATAATTATTGCTTACGAACCAGTTTGGGTGATAGGCACTGGCCAAGCCATCGGTATCGCTGACGCTTTTTATGCCGCCTCATTGATACAACAGAGTTTGCTTGATAGCTTGCCTGATCATGATAAAAAATATTGTGGTGTAATTTATGGGGGTAGTGTCAATTCTAGCAATATAAATGATTTTGTGGATCTGCCAAATATTCAGGGAGCTTTGGTTGGCAACGCCAGTCTAGACGCGCAAGAATTTTTTACAATAATAAAAAAAATAAAATGATCAAACCACTAAGCGAAATGCTGGCCAAAGCCGAAAAAGGTGGCTATGCCATCGGAGCATTTAATACTTCAAATTTGGAAATTACTTTGGCGATTGCTAGAGCAGCGGCTAAGCTAAAAGCCCCAATCATTATTCAGACGTCAGAATCAGCTATTAAGTATTCCAACACAACTGTAATTTATAATTTAATCAAGAATGTGGCCGAAACTGTGGCCAGAAAGGTTCCGGTGGCTATCCACTTAGATCACGGCCAGGACTTGTCAATTATCAAAGAATGTATTAAAGTTGGCTACAATTCTGTGCATATTGATGCTTCGGAAAAAGATTTTGCCACCAATGTTCGTTTGAGCAAAAAAGTGCGACAATTAGCCAAAAAAAGTCATGTTTCTGTGCAGTCAGAGTTGGGCTCTATCTTAGGTAAAGAGGGCTTGGTGCGCTTGGAAAAAGGGGAGATCAATATGGAAGAATTGATGACCGATCCAGAGCAAGCCAAGAAATTTGTTAAATTAACCAAGGTTGATGCGCTAGCTATAGCAGTTGGCACTATTCATGGCCGTTTTGTGGGCTTGGAAAAAGTAGACCAAGAGAGATTAAAAAAAATACATTCTTTAGTAAAAATACCTTTAGTTTTGCACGGAGCGTCTGGTTTGCCACCAAAAGATTTGAAAGAGGCCGTAGCCAATGGAGTGAGCGTGGTAAATATTGACACCAATTTGCGCCTAGTTTTCAAAAAATCTTTATGGAAAAGCATGAATCAAGAAAGAAATATTATTGATCCGCGAGCAATTTTGACACCCAGTATTGTTAGTGTGCAAGCCGAGGTGGAAAGAATAATTAAAATTTTGGGTAGCGCCAATAAGGCCTAATTATGACAGACATTTTACTTATAATATTAATATTAGTTTCTGGTTTTTTTATAGTCCAGATGTTATTACGCAAATCGCCAAATTTGGCTAGTATTAATATTAATAATTTGCCGGAAATAAAAGCTGAAAGACAGAAACAAATAATTTTGCAAGGACGCTTGTATCGTAGTGCTAAAAGTTTGTCTGCTAGATTTAAAAAAATATTAGAGCCGATTCAGGATCAAATAAATTTGAATTTTAAAAATTATTATCAAAGATTGAGATCTTTTGAACATGAATTAAAAAGAAAAGGCGAAAAGCAATTGAGTGAGGCAGTTGACAAGTCGCAAACCATAGATAGTTTTTTGGTAGAGGCCAAACAGCTGATCAACAGTGAGGAATATCAAAAAGCTGAAGATAAATTAATTGATGGTTTATCTCTTGATACTCATAATGTCGAGGCCTATAAATTGTTAGTTGATCTTTATCGAGCTCGCAAGCAATTTGATGAGGCCAAAGAAACTTTAGAATATTTGTTGCGACTGACGCATGAAGCTGATTCTAGTGTCTATTTTTCCTTAGCTGATATTGCTAAAGAGCGAGGCAATTTAAAACAAGCCGAGGATGATTATTTGCGCTCGATTTCACTTTCGGATGACAATTATTTATATTTTTTATCTTTGGCTGAAGTTTATCTGGAGCTTGATGATAAAGAAAAAGCTCTACAAACAGCCCAACGCGCCTATATTTTGGCTCCAAACAACCCCAAGATTCTTGACTTTTTGATAAATCTTTGTATAATTATCCAGGACAAAGCGCTAGCCAACGATTATTTGGAACAATTAAAGGTTGTTAATCCGGAAAATAACAAAATAATCGAGTTCAACGAAAAAATAGATAATTTGTCTTAGTGAGTTTTGTAATTTATTATTTTGGGTGGATACCAAAGCGGTCAACTGGGACAGACTGTAAATCTGTTGGCATACGCCTTCGAAGGTTCGAATCCTTCTCCACCCACCACCCTTCGCGGCAGCGAAGGGTGCCATTCGTAGCTTTAGCGAATAATGGCAAAGTATGTGAATTTAATATAATATTGATTTAGCTGCCGCTTCGGGTGGCTAAGCCACACATTTATATTTAATTAATCATGCCGTCTTAGCTCCCCACTTCGTCCTTCGGACTTCGTGGGGCAAGCGATTGCAAAATATAATAATAGTCACGCTCAAGGTTATAGAATAAAAAAAGAATTTAGTACCTGCCGTCTTAGCTCAGTTGGTACCTGCCTGCCGGCAGGCAGGGAGCAACATATTTTTAAGTCAATTAACAATTTATTTTCAATTTTGCCGTCTTAGCTCAGTTGGTAGAGCAACGCCATGGTAAGGCGTAGGTCCGCGGTTCAAGCCCGCGAGACGGCTCCATTCGACTCGTCGCGTCTGACGCGACTTCGCTCATGGTCTTAAGCCCTCGGCTTTGCCTCGGGCTACGACCACTCGAAGGAGTCGAATGCCCTGTCATTCGGCCCTGAAGGGCTCAGGCCCTGAACGGGAGCGAACGGAGTGAGTCGAAGGGCATGATACTTAAAGTCGAGAGGGAGTCGAGGGACAGGCCACTTATTTCCAGCTTTTTAGCTGTTTTTTGTTTAATTAAATGACTAAATATGCTATAATAAAAATATATTGACTATTCTGTCAAAAAATGTTAAACTATCATGTTGATTAAATAAGTATGCCTAGAAAAAAAATCGGTGATTTTGAGGATCTAAAGGGGCGAGATACAGATTCCGATGGCTTGTCAGACTATGATGAGATTTTTGTTTATCATTCTGATCCATTAAACACTGATTCTGATCGCGATGGGATTTCTGATTATCAAAAAGCTAGATTGGATCTAGATCCAACATATTATTTTTTTATGAAAGATTTTTTTATACCAAATAAAAATAATAATTTCAAACCGCATGTTTTGAAAACCAAGCGTTTGTTATTTTATTCTCTGAGCGCTGTGTTGGTGAAGATTTTAGTTGTTGCTTTTGTGTTGGTTTTTCCAGTGACTGCTTGGTTGACGCCGGATTTTTTGAAAGCAGAAAGTAAGCAGATAGTGGTTTTGACAAACAATTTGCGGCAGTCTTTGGACTTGCAAGATCTCAAAGAAAATGAAATTTTACAAGCAGCCGCTTTTGCCAAAGCCGAAGATATGGTAATTAATCAATATTTTGCTCATGTCAGCGCTGATAAAAAGGGTTTGAAATATTGGCTATCTTCTAAAGGATACAATTATCAAGTAGCTGGCGAAAATTTAGCCATCGGTTTTTCTGCTCCGGAAGAAGTGGTTGATGCTTGGGTAAAAAGTCCCACTCATTATGCCAATTTAGTAGATCCTGATTACAATGAAATTGGTGTAGCCATGATAGCTGGTCAGTACCAGGGATTTGATACAAAGTTGGTAGCCCAGATGTTTGGTTTTCAAAATACTGTTCCGGAAAAAGAAAATATTCAAGCAGTAGAGCCAGAAAAATTGGCAGTTGCTACCAGTACAGAACCCGCGGTCTTGGCTATAAAAAGCGTTCAAAATCCAGTGGTAGTAGAAGTCAAACCATTGGCTAAGCCAGAAATTACCAATGATATTGATAATTTATTGACCAATGAGGAAAAATTAGAAATAAAAATATTAGCCCCTGAGTCCAAGCAAGTTTTTGTCACCATCAATGGCCAAAAACAAACAGTGCTAAATGTTCAAGATGGACAAGCCATGACACAGATAAATTTGCAAGCGGGTACAAATAAAATAATGCTTACAGCTATTTGCGATCAGCAATCAAGCACCTCTCAAGAATATATAGTGAATTATGATAATCAAGCGCCAATAATGGATGAGGTCAAGAGTTTTATCTCGGCTATCAGATCCAAAGATGACCAAGCCATAATAAAAATAGAAGCTGTTTTGAGCTCTGACACCACCTCAGTTTTTGTTAGATATCGTGGTTTTGATATTGCTTTGAAGCAAGATGGTCAAAACGCTCTTTTATGGACAGGTAATAGAATTATTGAAACCGCAGAAGATAATTTTTTTGACCCAGTAATTCTCGCAACTTTAGTAGCCACTGATTCGGCTGGAAATGTTTTAACGCAAGACCTGGCTTGGCAGAAAATATTGTTAGATAATCAAGGAGCAATAAATCAATATTTGTTTGTTAAAAATACTGATTCAAATTATCTAAAACCACTTTTTAATTTTTCCGCTTGGTATTACAAGATTTTAATTATTTTGGCTGTATTTGCCTTACTGCTCAATATTTTTATAGAAATAAAAAAACAACACTTAAAGACCATAGCTTCAACTATGGGTTTGATCGCCTTGCTGTTTTTACTAATTATTTTTTAATTAACCAGCACTATAATTTGCGCTAAGAAAACAGTGTAATTATGCTGTTTTTTTGCGTTGACCCCATAAACGACCTCACTCAGCGAGATCGCTACGGGGCGAGATGTTGTGTGACTCGGCAATATCATAATAAACAAGTTTTAGAGCTAAAAATAATAGCGTGTATTTATTTGACAAATATTTTTAATAGGATATAATGTATAGTCGGATATAATAAATAAACTATATTTATATATATTAATTTATTAATAAAAAAACTATGAAAATTTTCTTAAAGAAATTTATCACTATTTTTTCTCTGTTATTAGTGATAGTTTGGTCAGGTGGAGCAATTGCTTTTGCTGAACAACTCACTGACACTGTCGACCAACCACAAACCGTGACTATCAAAGCTCATAAGATTGTCTGCGACAATGAGGAGTACGCACCCAATATGAGTGGTGGAGCATATATTAGCTCTTCTACAGCTCAAACCATTGTGGACAACTCTCAAAATCACTGCCACTTTGCAGAAGGTTGGGAATTTCAATGGGGTAAAAATGATAGTTTACTGGCCTTAGCAGGAGATTTTGTCGGTAAACACACAAATAGCGACTGGTATGATTTTGATTCTGTAACTGGTAGTGATTCTAGCGCGCCAGCCGAGGTGACAGTGAATATGAGCGATGTTCCCTCTGGCAATAGATTGTGGTTTAGGGAAGTGTTAAAAGAAAACTACATTCCTTTTTCATTCCCCTCAGTAGAGTATCCAAGCGCGCCAGGCAGTGATGTCAGCGCTGAATTTTGGTGCAACCAAGATGTCGCAAACTATGACAACGCTGAGTGGATTGACGTGTCATCTGCTAATACTTATTATTGTGTGGGTGTAAATGTTTTAGAAGAACCAAAACCAGCGCCTTATGCCCCTTGGTGTAGCGCGCTTATGGGAATTTTGAAAGCTTATTATAATTCCAACTCTTCAGTATATTTGCAATATAACGATGTAGTTGATATTAATAATGACCAAGTGATTAATTTAAGTGATACAGTTTTTGTGACCCAGATGTATGGCGTTGGCAATGATACTGATTCTTATCAACAATTT
>CALMZN010000005.1 GCA_937870675.1 uncultured bacterium | reverse complement strand
AATTACCCACGCGATAGGCAAGGTGGGGGCTGGAGAAGGAGCGGCTATTCAGTATGTTTTTCGTTCGGCGCCTAAAAAATGGCACAAAAGAGGCCGTACCATAGCTCAAAAAATGCACAAGGGTTTTACTTATTCCCAAGCCATGAAAGAAACCGGTGGCACTGGTTTTGCGGCTGACTTAGAAAAAACCTCTGGCTTTTTGGCTAGTTTCTTTAAGACAACTAAAAAGCCCGAAGAAGTTGCCAAAGAAGTCGAGGATCACAAACAGCCCTTATCAGCCATGGAGCAGGAGCGAGCCAAGGGCTTAGAAGAAAAAACCTCCAAAGCTGGCCTAGAAGTCAATATTCGCATGGTAGTGTCAAGCGCTAGTCATGAGCGCTCCAAAGCAATTTTAGCCGATATTTTGAATAGTTATAATCAGTACAATATTTATGAATTTGGCAATCGTTTTCAAGCCGTGGTACCTAGGCATTCAGACAAAATTGCCGAGCATTTGATTTACCATCATTTTGCTCCAAATTATCGCTTGCTATTAAACTCGGAAGAAATGGTTAGTGTCATTCATTTGCCACTGCCGACTACCGAGACGCCAAACATTGATTGGTTAGAAGCAGTCAAAGCCCCAGTGCCAGCCAATATGCCGACTGTTGGCATTATTTTAGGAAAAAATATTTATCGTGGCAAAGAAACACTGGTGCGCATCAAAGAAGCGGATCGTCGTCGTCATATGTACGAGATTGGTCAGACCGGCACTGGTAAGTCAGTGTTTATGGAAAGTTTGATCAAGCAAGACATTGAGGCCGGTCATGGTTTGTGTGTCATAGATCCGCATGGCGAGTTAGCTGACAAGGCCTTGAGTCATGTGCCAAAATCACGAGCCGAGGACGTTATCTATTTTAACCCTTCAGATATTGAGCGACCGCTGGCTATGAATATGTTGGAGTATGACACTGAAGAACAAAAGGGCTTTGTGATCAATGAAATGATTGCTATTTTTGACAAACTTTATGATTTGAAGGCCACTGGCGGACCGATGTTTGAGCAGTACATGCGCAATGCCATGCTTTTGATTATGGACGACAAAGATTCTGGCGCTACTTTGGTAGAAGTGCCTCGGGTGCTGTCAGACGAAACATATCGTAAATTTAAATTATCAAAAGTAAAAAATAGATTAGTCAAAGATTTTTGGGAAAAGGAAGCACAAAAAGCCGGTGGTGAAGCATCACTGGCTAACATGGTGCCTTATATCACCAGCAAGCTGACGCCATTTATTTCCAATGACACCATCAGACCAATTATTGCTCAGCAAAAAAGCGCTTTCAATTTTCGTGAGGCCATGGATAGTAAAAAAATTATTATTATCAATTTATCCAAAGGTCGGATAGGGGAAATGAATAGTAATCTTTTGGGCATGATAGTAATTGGAAAATTATTGTTCGCCTCAATGAGTAGAGTAGATATAGCCGAAGAACAGCGTAGTGATTTTTATCTTTATATTGATGAGTTTCAGAATTTTATGACGGAGACCATTGGTATTATCTTATCGGAAGCGAGAAAATATAGATTAGATTTGATTTTAGCTCATCAGTACATTGCGCAACTAGTAAAAAATAATGACACTAGAATCAAAGATGCTATTTTTGGCAATGTCGGCAGTATTATTTCTTATCGGATTGGAATAGAGGATGCTGAAATTATAGCCAAACAAATGGCTCCAGTAGTTTCGGCCTATGACTTGGTGAACATGCCTAAGTATACTTGTTATGTCAAGCTTTTGATTGACAATGCCAATCCGCCAGCTTTTAATTTTACACCAATCATGCCCGAAAAAGGCAATTTAGAGCTAGCCGAAGCTATTAAACAATTATCTAGACTAAAATATGGTCGTGATCGAAAAACTGTGGATGACGAAGTAATGCAAAGGATTATTGTTTAGTTGCTGTAATTTTGGCTAATTTTAGCAAAAATATAGAAAAAATAAAATTATTGCCAAATAAATTTATTTATGGTAATTTTATAGACGAAACAGAGATTTTTTCGGTAAACAAAAATAAAAATGTCCCAAGTAAAAAAAATTAAAGAATTAGAATCCTTAATATATTCATTGGAGCTGGAATTGAAAAAAACCAAGCTGATTATGGGTGAATTGACTGGCTCCAGTGGCAAACAGGCAGTTGATTATAGCCTAAAAGCAGCTGATGTTGGCAAAGAGGATGAGAATGAAGCCGGCGTAGTGGTAGAGGGTATTTTCAACGGGCAGATTATGATTGGCCCTGATGGCAAGCAATATTCTGTGCCAGCCAATTACGCTTCCAAGTCCAAGTTGGTTGAGGGTGATATCTTGAAGTTGACCATTGATCGTTCGGGCGCTTTTGTCTACAAACAGATTTCACCAGTAGAGCGCAGTCGCTTGGTGGGACGCTTGGTCAAGGACAAAAATTTGGGAGAATTTGTGGTCTTGGCTGGGGACAAAATTTATCGAGTTTTGATGGCCAGCGTCACCTACTTCAAAGGCGAAGAAGGCGATGAAATAGTTATTTTGGTGCCCAAGGATCATGACAGCACTTGGTCGGCTGTAGAAAATGTCATAAAAAATAAAAAAAATAAATTTGACGATATTGAAATAGATTTTTAGGCCTTTATGAATTCGGAAGTAATTTACAGAAAATATCGGCCAAAAACATTTAAGGAAGTTGTTGGCCAGAGGCCTATAAAAGTGACTCTCGAAAATGAGATAATCTCTGGTCAAATAGCGCATGCTTATTTGTTTGTTGGGCCAAGAGGCACGGGCAAAACCACTATTGCTAGGTTGTTGGCCCGTTCTTTGAATTGTCTAAACAGAAAAGAAGCCAGCGCTGAGCCCTGCAATGAGTGCAATGTCTGTCGTCAGATAAATAATAATCAGTCAATGGATGTGCTGGAAATTGATGCCGCTTCGCACACGGGAGTTGATAATGTTCGTGATAATATTATCAATAGCGCTCAAGTGCCGCCTTTTAGCAAAGCTGGCTACAAAATATTTATAATTGATGAAGTGCATATGCTTTCCAAGTCGGCTTTCAATGCCTTATTGAAGACCTTGGAAGAGCCGCCAGCTAGAATAATTTTTGTCTTGGCCACCACTGAAGTGCACAAAGTGCCACAAACTATAATTTCTCGTTGTCAAAGATTTGATTTCAAAAAATTGACCCAAAGTGAAATTTTGAGTCGCTTGTCAGAGATAGTGGAGTGGGAAAAAACAATAGTGCCTGATCATATTTTGACAGAAATTGCCAGACGAGCCGATGGTGGCATGAGGGATGCCGAGTCGCTCTTGGGTCAGATAATGTCGCTAGGCCAAGGAAAGATAAGTGATGAGTTGGCTTCTTTGGTACTGCCACGCAGTAATTGGAAAGAAATCAATGAGTTGATTGAAGCCCTGAAAGTCCAAAATTTAGCCGCCGCTTTAAATCAAATAAATAAATTAGTCAACGAAGGCGTTGATTTGAAAATTTTTATCGCTGATCTACTGGAATATTTGCGGCAAATAATGCTTTATAATATTGTCGGTAGTAGCTGGCCGATAGATGCTTCAGATGAAATAAAAGAAGCGCTAACAAATCAGGCGCGAGATTTTTCAGTGCCTGATTTGTCCAAGTTAATAAATATTATTTTGAGCAAGATCACCATAAAAGATACTTTGGTGGAACAACTGCCCTTGGAATTGGCTTGCGTAGAATATTTATTAAAAAAATCACCAGAAATGACTAGTGGTCAGAATCTCGGCGAGCCAGAATTAAAAAAAACATCGACTGCTTCCATAAATACTGGCGTCTTGACTCAATATCAAGTTTGGCAACAAGTCATTGAAGAAACCAGAAAAATAAACAAATCATTAGCGGTTTTGTTGCAAAATAGCCATCCTCTGACCTTGGATGAAAGACAGATTTTGGTTGGTTTGCAGTACAATTTTCATTTGGAGCAACTCAATAAGTCGTCTGTCAAAGATACAATAAGCGATATAGTTTTTAAGCTCACTAAC
>CALMZN010000004.1 GCA_937870675.1 uncultured bacterium | reverse complement strand
TTGAGTAGTTTGAGCAAGCACTTTCCTCCGGAGTTTATCAACCGCTTAAATGGAGCCGTGGTTTTTGACCCTATCAGCAAAGAAGCGGCCGAGAAAATAATCAAACAAGAAATAAAACAATTATCCAAAAACCTGTCTGGCCAGGATATCAAGCTGACTGTACCGGCAAGTGTGACAAACAAATTACTAGACCTAGCGCCAGAATACATCCAGACCGGCGCTCGTGGCTTGAAAAAAATAATTGATCAGGAGTTGGCCAATCCCATAGCCAAAATATTACTAAACAAAAAAACCAAAAATATCCGCGCCAGCTTGCTAAAAGAAAAAATTGTTTTGAAATAATTTAAATACACTAATCGTTACTAAGAAAAGCGATGATCCCTATTAGAAAATATCTAAATAATTTTTTGGATTACATATTTCCTCAATTTTGTTTGGGTTGCAATTTAGAGGGCGTTATTTTTTGTGATTGTTGCCTAAATAAACTAGAATTACTGCCCAATAATCCAAAACCTTGGCTTGAGGAAAGTTTTTTGTTTGCTGAATGCCACATTTGCTTGGATTATCACAATCCAATTGTTAAAAAATTAATCAAAAAATACAAATATGGCTATTTTGATAACTTGGCTGAACCAATTGCCACTGTCTATGTCAAAAAAATAACCAGCTTGAACCTAAATAATAATTTTATCATCTGCAATGTGCCTCTGCACATACGCAAAAAGAAAAAACGCGGCTTTGACCAAACTGAATTAATTGCCAAAAAAATTAGCGTTAGCACTCAAATCCCCTACTTTGATTTATTAAGTCGCCAGCGTTTTACCAAAGCGCAAGCCGAGCTTGATAAAGAGCAGAGGCAAAAAAATATGGCGCAAGCTTTTGCGATTAACAAAAAAATTAACTCTCGTGAGTTAATCAGTCATCCCGTGCTCTTGATTGACGATATTGCCACAACTGGTACTACCCTAAATGAGGCCTCTCGAGCTCTCAAAAAAGCTGGTTTTCAGCAAATTATTTGCCTAGCGTTAGCTAAAAACTAAAAAAATACTGCTTAAAACCAGTCCTGCCACTATTCGACAAACTCGCTCCATCACAGAAAAATAAAATAACATTATAACCGAAATTTCCAGTTATAATGTTATTTTTCGGTTTTTATTCTTAATCTTAACCGATGAAGGGGCATTCCGCGCTTCCATCCGGATGCACGC
>CALMZN010000003.1 GCA_937870675.1 uncultured bacterium | reverse complement strand
AAAGTATCAACAGTTGTAAGCCAGGTAAAATATCCAACACCCAAGACCTTTTCTTTTTCTCAGCTGACGGCTTATGATAATTGTCCACGGCAATATTTTTATGCTTATATTGCCAAGATTCCTAGTTTTGGCAATGCCCACTTTAGTTTTGGCAAAACAATGCACAGTACCCTGCAGAAACTTTTTGAATTGATAGTCGAGCGTCGCAGTAACACGCAAGCAGATTTATTTAATAAAGAAAAAAAAGTTCAGGAGCCAACGCTTAAAGAATTATTAGAAATTTATGAGCAATCATGGATTGATGAGTGGTTTGATTCAAAAGCCGAAGAAGAAAAATATAAAATAGAAGGCCAGAGAATTTTGGAAGAATATTTTCAACTCCATACTGGCCACTGGCCACAAGCTCTATTTTTGGAAAAAGGTTTTAATTTGAAAATAGATAACTATACTGTCCGAGGAGTGATAGACCGCATTGATACCAATGCTGATGGCGCTTGGAATATCGTTGACTACAAAACCGGTGGAGTCAAAGATAGCGTTGCTTTTAATGAAAAAAAACAATTATTACTTTATCAACTAGCGGCTGAAGATATTTTCCAAAGCCAAGTAGCCAATCTTACTTATTATTATTTGAGCGCCAACAAGCCAGTCACTTTTATAGGCACAGACAAAGAAAAGGAAAAAGTCAAAGATTGGACCAAAAGCACCATTGAACAAATTTTGGCTACTGATTTTACAGCCACGCCGAATCACGTTTGCGCTACTTGTGATTTTAGTCAGATTTGTCCTTTTGCTAAATTAAATAAATAATATGCCTTGGCATAGTTTCAAAGAGATCGCAAATAAACGCTTGAAAAAAGGTGGCTTGGAACAAAAAATATTCCAGTCAGCTATTGTGGATGGCGCCAATCAGCTTTTACTTGATTGGTTTGGAGATCAAGCCGGTTTCAAGAGTCGGGCAGTGTATGTCCAAGGCACGGCTTTGGTGGTGGCTGTTTTGGATAAAGATGTGGCTTTTTATTTGGAAACCAGAGAAAAAGACTTTATTGCTGGTCTTAATATTCTATTAAAAAAAGAGATAATCAGTGATCTTATTTTACTTAAATAACGCATTGATTTTTCTTGGTATTTTAGGTAAAATATAGATAAATGACTGCCAAAAATTACAGTTTGATCATGGGTTTGGCCACCATCATTGCCTGGGTGGGCTTTTTTACTATTATTTTCAACTTTGATCCTCAAGAAGCTAATTGGGTAATATTCCTTCTTTTTTACTTGGCTTTGTTTTTGTCAGTTTCCGGCACTTTATCAATTGTAGGATTTTTTGCTCGAATATTATTATTGCGCAAGCGCAGTATAGCCCGTTATTTGGTCAGAGAATCATTTCGTCAGGCGATTATAGTCGCGGTGGTTTTGGTAGTGACACTGATTTTGCAAGCCGTACGTATTCTGACCTGGTGGAATATGGTCTTACTAATTTTGGCCGCCGCTATTTTGGAGTTTTTAATTTTATTATTTAATCATAATCAAGCCGATAATTTTGAATCATAATATATACTAAGATTAATTAATGTAATTTCTAATGGGATGGAAGCTAAATTAAAAAAATTATTAAGTCAAGCCAAAGAAGAAGTCAAAGAAATAAAAGACAGCCAAATTTTAGCTGACTTAAAAAATAAATATTTGGGTCGCAAAGGTGATTTGGCAGTTTTGCTCAAGGATATAAAAAATGTGGCCACTGAAGAGCGTCCAGTGATTGGTCAAATCGCCAATGAGGTAAAAAAAGAGCTGACTCATATTTTTAATAAACTTGAACACAGCATCAATCAAGATGGCGCTTCTGATTTGGACTTTGATCCCACTATGCCTGGTGTGAAGCGTGAGATCGGTCATTTGCATCCTAATACTCGGGTGCAAGCAGAAATTGAAAAAGCTTTTGCCCAAATGGGTTTTGTGGTTTTTGATGGACCAGAGTTAGAATCAGAATATTATAATTTTACGGCTTTGAATATTCCAGAAGACCATCCAGCTCGTGATACGCAGGATACTTTTTGGCTAGAAGACAATAATGTTTTGCGTACGCACACTTCCAATCTACAAGTGCGTATGTTGGAAAAATACGGCGCGCCATTTCGAGGCATTTTCCCAGGTCGAGCGTTTCGTAATGAATCGACCGATGCTTCGCATGACCATACTTTTTATCAGCTAGAAGGGTTGTTGGTTGATAAAAACATAAATATTGGTCATTTGATTGCTGTGATGAAATCTTTACTCTCCACAGTTTTTCAAGCTGAAGTGACTGTGCGTCTGCGTCCGGGTTTTTTTCCTTTTGTGGAGCCGGGTTTTGAAATGGACATCAAGTGCTTGGTTTGTGAGGGCCTTGGTTGTCCGGTCTGCAAGCAGTCGGGCTGGGTAGAGCTGATGCCCTGCGGTCTGGTGCACCCCAAGGTCTTAGAGAATGGCGGAGTTAACTCACAAGAGTATTCTGGTTTTGCTTTTGGACTTGGTCTGACTCGGCTAGTGATGATGAAATATAAAATAAACGATATTCGATTATTGCAATCAGGTGATTTACGATTTTTAAGACAATTCTAGCGAAGTTAAAAGTAGAAAGTATAAAGTATAAAGCCACGAGCTATTATCACTTCAAAAACTTTTCTACTTTAAACTTTTTACTTTTTACTAAAATATATGTATCTTTCCTTAAATTGGGTAAAAAATTGGCTAAAGCTTCCGAGTAACATTAGCACCAAAGATTTGGGGCTGGCTTTGACAATGTCCACAGTCGAAGTAGAGGGTATAGAACAGCAAGCCGAGCAGTTGAAAGGCATTGTGGTTGGCCAAATAGTCGAGCTAGCCAAGCACCCGCAAGCTGATTTGTTGCAGGTCTGTCAGGTGAATATCGGCAAAAAGACCGAGCAGATCGTCTGCGGTGGCATTAATTTGCGCAAGGGCATGCAGGTTGCCGTGGCCACTGTCGGTAGTCGCGTCAAATGGCATGGCCAAGGCGATTGGGTGGCGCTTACACCGGTCAAGATTAGAGGAGTAGAAAGCCGTGGCATGATAGTCTCTGTCCCAGAGATAGGTATTAGCAATTTGTTTAGCCAGTCATCAGAAAAAGAAATTTTGGATTTGTCGGATTTTATGTGTAAGCCCGGTCAGGATTTGAGTCAGGTGTTGGAGCTTAATGATGTAATCATTGATATTGATAACAAGTCCATCAATCATCGACCAGATCTTTGGGGGCAATATGGTTTGGCTAGAGAACTGGCGGCTATTTATAAATTGAAATTAACACCTTACCAGAATGCGTCCATCAAAGGTAATAACAAAAGTAAAATAAAAGTCAGTGTGCAGAACAAAGACTGTTATCGCTATAGTGCTGTTTTATTAAATAATATAAAAGTCGCTGAATCACCTTGGTGGCTGAAAGTCAGATTGCAATCAGTAGGCGTCAGGCCAATAAATAACGTAGTGGATATTACTAATTATGTGATGTATGAATTGGGTCAGCCCCTGCATGCTTTTGATGCCAAACAAGTAAGTGGTCACAACATTGTGGTGACAGCCGCCAAGAAAGCGGAAAAATTTATCACCTTGGATGGTGTCAAGCGCAAGTTGTCAGAAAATGTCATGATGATTGGTGATGGCAAAAAATACTTGGCTATTGCCGGCATTATGGGCGGACAAAATAGTGAGATTAGTTCAGACACCACAGAAATATTGATTGAGTCGGCCAATTTTAAGGCCTCAAGTATACGTCGGGCCTCACAATTTTTGAATTTGCGCAGTGAGAGCAGCACTCGTTTTGAAAAGTCCCTTGATCCAGAATTGACTATTTTGGCGCTTAATAAAGTTGTGGAAATGCTGACGCAAGTTTGTCCGCAAGCGGAAGTAATCAGCGAAGTAGCAGATGTCAACAACAATCCTTTTACTCCAATCACTTTGGAAGTCAGTGAACAATTGATTAATGATCGTTTTGGCGTGGCCATACCCAATGCGGAGATAAAAAAAATACTAGAAAGATTGCAGTTTGAAGTAGTCAATAAAAAAGGAAAATATACCATCAAAGTACCTAGTTGGCGAGCTACCAAGGATATTTCTATTCCTGAAGATATTGTCGAAGAAGTGGCTCGCATTTATGGCTATGACAAGATTCCTTTGCAATTGCCCAAACTAGAGGTCAAGGAGCCGATTATTGATGTCAGCTTGCAGGCCGAGCGTGACATCAAGCAGTGGCTGGCTTTTGGGCAGGGCTATGATGAGGTGTACTCTTATTCCTTCACTGACCAGGCGTGGGCCAATATTTTGAATTTTGATATGGGCTCGCATATCAAGGTGAAGAATGCTGTCAGTCCAGAGCAGGCCTATTTGAATAAATCATTGTTGCCAAATTTATTGAGCATGGCGCAAAGTAATTGGCGCTGGTATGATAATTTTAAAATTTTTGAACTGGAGAGGGTTTTTGATAAAAAAGAAAAGAGTCATTATTATACTGATAAACAGCACAAGAAATATTTACCGCAACAGGCCAAGCATTTGGCTGGTGTGCAGGTGGCTAGTCAAGCGCCAGACAAAGTATTCTTTGAGCTAAAAGGTTTGTTTGAATCACTGGCTGATTATTGGGGTCTGAAAATGGCCTTTGCAAGCACGGAGTTACCATATGCTTCATTTGCTTACGCAATAGTTATTGAAGGCACAACTATGGGTGTTTTTGGCATTTTACAAACTGATCTTTTTTCTTCGACCAACAAAAAAGTAAGTGTTGGATTTTGGGATTTGGATTTTTCTAATGTAATCAAGCACCTTAGCCAAAGCAAAAAATTTCAAATCTTGCCGAAATTTCCCAGTGTCAATCGGGATATGGCTATTGTGGTTGGAAGACGCGCACAGTGGCAGGATATTTTGGAGACCATTTACAAGACCTCGGCTTTGATCAAAAATATTGATCCTTTTGATGTGTTTATGGGCAAAGAAATAGGCGAGGACAAAAAATCCTTGGCTTTTC
>CALMZN010000002.1 GCA_937870675.1 uncultured bacterium | reverse complement strand
GCATCTTCCAAGACAGTAGTTGGAAGTGGCAATATCTCAAGAGTGGTAGTATCGGTATGTGTAGCTCCAAACGAATCAGTTACTGTTAAGTTTACTGAATAGGTTCCTATCCCTAGGGCATTAATTTCTTCAATGCTAAGCGTTGGTGTTACACCAGCTAGGACGTAGTAAGTTTCCACGATATCCCAGTTGTAGCTGACGATACTATCACCGGAAGTAGCATCAGGATCATAAGAGCTACCACCCTCACAGGTGACCGCATTGCCAAGAATGGTGGAATATGGGCCACCAGCGTCAGCGATTGGCGCTTGATTTGGAAGTGGCAGGTTTAGCCAGCCATTTGGAGTTGTCCATGGTAGATTATCCTGCACACCATAAGGCACATGCACATAAGGGCTATCAACAATCCCGTCATTGTTCTCATCTGGCGAAGTCCAGTTGCTCCAGTAGTTGCCACCGATAGGCAAGTCAAGATTAAATACATTATTGTCGCCGACTAACGAAGTATATACATAGGCTTGAGCCCAGTTATTGACAAAATTATTGTTGTAGATTTGATTATCATCTGTCACAAGCGTCACTAGTACCCCGCCAACAAGAGCTAAATCATTTGTAATTAATAATCCATAAGCTGTATTATCTCGTATCTCGTTGTTTCGGACAATATTGTTAAATCCACCTTCAAATTTTATACCAGTTTCATTGAGATAGGACTCGTTATTCTCAATGGTGTTGTAGGTAGAGTATGCTCGAACCGAGATTCCTGCCAAACCATTGCTGAAGGTTTTATTATTTATGACAGAAACGAGTGTGGCTTCATAGAGATATATGCCTAGCTGGGTATTATTGGATATAGTGTTATTTTCAACGATGCTATGATGCGTTTTATACAGTTTAACGCCATTCTGTTTACCAACAATGAGCAAATTCCTGATGGTAATATCATGCTTGCTCTCGGTATATACTCCATTGCCCGTACCATCTCCAGAGATTGTGTAGCCATTGCCATCAAGAACAATGTAATTTGATGTTATTACAATTGAACTTGATGTATCCTGTGTCAAAACTGCGATCCGAGAAACAGGATCCCATGTCCCGACTGGCACACTCCAACCTCCATCGCCCAGATAAATCGTCTCGCTGGCCAAGACCGGCTCTAGGCCGACTGCGAAAAAAGTCCCAGTTGTTATTAATAAACCTACGAGTAACGACAAAATTCTATTTAGTGCTATTTTCTTATAAAATTTATGTTTCATAGATGTACTACTTAATTTATAATTTACCCGACATTTCCCATCTCATTCGCAGTAAGGCATCATAGTCCTCATTGCTCTTGTCAATAATAGTATATTCAATGACAACTGGCTGTCAAGGTTTGTCAAAATTGGGGTTTCATTTTTTGGTATAAAAAAATATGCTATACTTTCTATATGAATAAAAGAAAATACATAATAAAAATACTATCCTTTGTTTTGTTGATATTAATCGGGATATTTATATTTGTGTATGGAGGATATGATGATAGCCCCGGAGCTCAATTGATAGGGCTAATAGTTGTTGTCATGAGCGTTATTGGAATAGTAAGGGCCAAGAGAAAAAATTCCCATAAAATATAAACAAAAACTCCGCTAAAGGCGGAGTTTTATTTTTTAAAAATATTATTTAATTATCAATCTCCCCCTATCAAAACTTAGCCATTTGACTGTCCCCTGTCGCAGTTCTGAAAGCAACTCTGGTTCTGGCATAAGACGCGCTAGATCCGCCGTATAATTTTGATAATTATAATGCCACAATTCAAAATATACTTGATTGATTGTAATAGATGTCAGACCAGTGACCACAAAACTGCGATCAATACTTTCCAAAAACCAACCCCGCTCATCCGTACGCCAGCGCAACAAATTTTGATTTACATTATAATTTTTTAGTTGCACATAAACCGGTAAAGGCATAATCTGCGGATGACTGCCCGGGTAATATAGCTCCAGAGCTTGCTGTAAATTATTTCTAAAAACTTCTGCGCCTTGCAAATTATCAGGCAAAGCCACACTGATTACTTTGGTGTCTGGCTCAAGATGTAAATCAGCATAGCTGGCCACTATCTGCCGACTTAAAGCACTGGCCTTTGACCAAATTATATTTTTGTCATTTATAATCACCATAAAACAAAAGGCCATAAAAAATATTATGGCCATTTTTTTGTTGATGGTCAGTTTCAGATCAGCCAACAGTGAGATAAACCAAATCACAAAAAAAACTGTCGGCAAATACAAATATCTTTCTCCGGCAAATGTCGTGCGGTGCAAACCCAAGGGCAACACTGGCAGACAGCTTAAGATCAATAAAAGAAAAAGGTAAAGCCGTTGCTTATTTTTATAACGCCACAAATAAAATATATACGCCACCAAAAACAAAACCAAAACAAGGGCCAAAAACCAAAGATAATGATACCAAACTTTATAAAAAATTGTCTGAAAATAACCAGCGCTCGGCCAAGCCAAAAAAATAATCGCTAAATTCCCTAGCCATTCATTTATTTTCAGTCCCAAACTGGCTTGACCATAATAGCCCAAAAACTGCCCCGTCGCTTGCCAACGTAAAATAAAAAAGATAATTAAGCAGAAAAAATAAGGCCATATTTTTTTGCTAAATATTTTATTTTTTAAGTATAAATTGATAAAAATAATAGCTAAGGGCAGGGTCATGACAATCTCTTTGCACATCAAGCCCAACACAAAAAAAGTGACTGACAAAAATAAAGCCAAGCGTTTTTTGGCTGGCAATAATTTCAGATAAAATATCAGAGACAATAAATAAAATAAAGTGCCAAAAAGATGCGGCCAAGCCGCAATCCAAGAAATGGCCTCAACTTGCACTGGCCACAACAGAAAAAACAGGCCACCCAAGCTGGCCCAATAAGCGGCTCTGACTTGATACTGGCCTAACAATTTTTTGGCCAAAATATAGACCAGCCAAGCGTTGGTGGCATGCAAAAATATACTGATCGCGTGATACCACTGATAGTGCAAACCAAAAAATCCAAAAACCACTTTCCAAAAAATAAACAGCAGTGGATTATAAGAGCCACCTAAATTTAGACCCTCATAATTGGTAATAAAAATAGACCAATCCCAAGGCCGGCTTTTGGCTAGCGACAGCCAATGAAAATCATCGCTAACAAAAAAATTGTTCAGTACCCTAAAATACAAAAGCCAAGCCACTAATAAATAGCAAAACCAAATAAACATTTGGTTTTGGTAAAGTTTTAATAACTTGTTCCGCATTTTAAAACACTAAAGCTGTAAAAAATATAGTCACTAGAATCTGAAAAGTAAGTCCAAAGGGCATAGTAAAATCATAACCGATTAAATTGTGCACTTTGACATGAAATCTATTGTACCAACCCATGAACCCTAAATGCAGATAATCACTGGCCATCCAAATCCAATCCGGCATCCAAGAGCCAACCAGTGCGGCCAACAAAATACATTGATTGAAATCAATCTGGGATGTCAAAAAAGAATATATCAGTATAGCTGAAAAGACAACATCAATCGCCGCAATTTTGAGCTCAAAAATTTTCTGCTCATGCTCGTTTTTCTTATGATAATCAAAATCACTATCGCCGTGCGGTAAAAAATCCAAAAAAAAGTGCATGACAAAGCCGAGTAAAAAAGCCAGCCAAGGATTAAGCAACTTGGTAGTCAGCCACAAGGCCACCGAAGTGTGGGCCGTCATAAACATATCTGTAGATCACTAATAATTAATAATCTCTAAGTTTGCGCATATCTTCGTGTTTTTTGATGCGCTCTAGAGCTTTGGCTTCAATCTGCCTGATGCGCTCTCTGGTCACTCCAAATTCCTGACCCACCTCTTCCAAAGTATGCGCCACGCCATCGGTCAAACCAAAACGCATTTCCAGAATTTTTTGCTCACGCGGAGTCAAGTCGCAAATCACATGACGAACATGATCGCTTAATAATTTCATGGCCGCCACCCGATCTGGACTGATATTTTTTTCATCCTCAATAAAATCACCCAAAGTGCTGTCGTCGTCATCATCGCCAACTGAGGCCTCTAGGGACACGGTCTCTTGGGAAATCTTGATAATCTGTCTAATCTTATCAATATCCTCACCCATTTCCACGGCAATCTCCTCAGGTAGTGGATCACGACCCAGCTCCTGCACCAGACGACGCTCAATTTGATTAAAACGATTGATGGTTTCGACCATGTGCACTGGAATACGGATAGTGCGTGATTGGTCAGCTAGAGCGCGAGTGATGGCTTGCCTAATCCACCAAGTAGCATAAGTAGAAAATTTGAAACCCTTGCGATAATCAAATTTTTCTACCGCCCGAAACAAACCAATATTTCCTTCTTGAATCAAATCTAGTAAAGTCAAAGAGCGGCCAGTGAATTTTTTGGCAATACTGACCACCAACCTCAAGTTGGACTCAATCAATTTTTTCTTGGCTTCCAAGTCGCCCTTTTCTTTGCGCTTGGCCAGCATCATTTCTTCTTCTTGCACCAGCAGAGTCACTTTGCCAATCTCCCGCAAATACATCTGAATAGAGTCGGCGGCAATGTCCGTCAGATCACCGCGCTTTTCATCAGCTTGGATGCCTGATTTGGACACAATATCCTCGCCTTTGATGCCAGAATCCAAAATATTACCTTCCGTGGAAATCACCTGAATGGCTAAGTCCTCTAATTTATCCAAAAATTCTTCGTACTTACCAACGTAGTCCTCCACATCAGTAAAAGTGCGCAAAATTTCCTCCTGAGTGACAAATCCTCGGGAGTGGGTTTTTTTTAACAAAGCTTGAATAACCTCATCGCTTAACTCAGCTTTGGGGCTTTTTACTTTGACTATTACTTTACTTTTTTTAGTGACTAATTTTTTTGCGGGCTTAGTCCTCTTGAGGCCTAAATTTTTTTTCGCCGATTTTTTTTTCGGCGTTGCTTTTGCCTTGTGCGGCTTGGGTCTGCTGTGTTTGACAGCAGTTTTAGATTTTTTATTCAATTTTTTGTGGCTTTTGGCCTTTTTTACAGTCGTCATTAGCGCTGTAGTTTAGTTATTTCCTTATTTAATAAATTAATTTGATGAGTAATTTGATCTTGAGCTATGGCGTCATTTTTTAGCTCGGCCTGACGCAATTGTTCGATCAAAAGCTGACGGCGCTCTTGGAATCTATTGCTTTTCAATCTTTCCAAGGAAACATTGAAATTGCTGTCTAGCTCTTGACCTGATAAATCAGCCATGTTCTGCTCGGCCGACATTAATAGACGAATATACTGCTGTTTTGTTTCGGCTTCCAAATCAGCCGAATCAATAAAATTATCTAAATTACGTTGCTTAGTATAATAGATTATTACCTTTTTGTAAAGATCCAATAAACTCTCTTCCATCATTTCTGGCTCCAGCTCATTGACTAGACGCTCTAGATAATTGTTTCGAAAAAATACAATACCCAATAATTCTTCGCTTAAAAAACTAACGCTTGGTTTTTTGATAGCTATGACCTTTTTTTCGGGCCGAACATTTTCCAAGAAACTGCTAACCTGTTTGAGATCGCTCTGCAAAATATCCAAGGGCAAATGTAATTTATCAGCTAATAGTTGCAAATAATGAGATTGCTCAACCGCGCTTTTTAGATATTTTATAATCGGCAATAATTTTTGCACCGCTATTTTTTTGTGATCAGCGCGATTCAAGTCCACGCCAGATAAAATCCGCTGAAAATAATAATCCATCACTTGGATAGAATCACGCACTAGTTTCAACCATAAATTTTTGTCGCTCTTTACTATATCAGCTGGATCTTGGTTTGTCGGCAAGACCAAAATTTTCATATTCATTTCTTGAGCCCAAGCCAAAGTGATACTACGCAAAGCGGCATTGGAGCCAGCCATATCACCATCAAAAGCCAAGATGACATTCTTAGTATAACGCTTGATTAGCTTCAAGTGATCAATGGTCAGGGCTGTGCCAGATACGGCCACGGTATTGGTGGTGCCAGCTTGCTGGCTCAAAATAGCGTCAAGATTGCCTTCCACAATAATCAAATAATCTTTTTGCTTGATCGTGGCTTTGGCTAAATGCCAGCCATATAGTATTTTGCTTTTGTCATAGATATTGGTCTGCGGGCTATTGATATACTTACCGCCAAAATCTTCATCCTGATAGACAATGCCCTGCAAAGTACGCGAAGTAAAAGCCACTACTCGCCCAGCCGTGTCAAATATGGGAAACATCAGTCGCTTGCGAAAGCGATCCACATAGCCACTGCCATCTTTTTTTTTGACTGATATGCCAGCTTGAAAAATATCAGTATCGGAAAATTTCTTGGCTTTCAAATACTGTAAAGCTTCATCCCAGGACTCAGTACTCAAACCAAGATTCCATTTTTTTATACTGTCTATAGTCAAGCCCCGCGACAAAAGATAGTCCAAAACTTTGGCGCTAGTTTCACTTTTATCAAAAAGATTGGCTTGATATTTTTCCGAAATCAAATGATTTATTTCAAACAAAAGATTAAAATTTTCTTTGGGTAATGTTTGATAGCCGGCCAAAGAAACATTGGCTTTCTCAGCCAACAGCTTGATAGCTTCCGAAAAACTCAAGCCCTCATATTCCTGAATAAAGGTAAAAATATCCCCGCCCTTGCCACAGCCAAAACAATGCCAGATTTGCTTTTCCCGAGAAACCATAAAACTGGCTGTTTTTTCATTGTGAAAGGGACAGCGCGCTTTGAGATTGGAGCCAGTTGAACTCAAAGTAATATAGGTAGAGATAATATCGGCTACATCCAACTTGGCTTTTATTTCTTCCACTGGGTTCTGCATAAGCTTATATTAAGCGAAATGCGATTTTTAGTCAAAACCTTTTTGTGAGTCACAAAATCTACTACTATAACAAATTGGTCCGTGGCAGTAATTGCCAACAGACCAATTGGTATTTTTAGATAACTAGTAAAATATTTAGCCATTATTATCTGAATGGCACTGCTGGCACTGGTTCTACTAACGAGCCGTCTTTGTTGAAGATCTGCACTTTTTGAGTCAAACATTGATAGCCAATACCATGTGGCCAGCGCGTATCATAATAATAAGCCATATCTTTGTTTTGAATATTAGCCGAAGCGTCAGTCAAAAAAGTAGCGCACAATTCATACTCCCTGTCTCCCTTGACTTGATATGTGAACATTTCTTGGGTCTTAGGATTTTTTAATAAATCATCGCTAATATATTTATACTCTGCTTTTAGGGCAGAAAAATCTGCTGGTAATTTTTTATAGATTTGATAATAATTACTCAAATTATTGTCTAGCTCGTTAAAATTACTCAACACTCTTTGGTCAATTTGCCTGTTTCTAGCTACTTGAGGGGACTCTACTATAAACAGCGAAGCCACAAAAGTAAGGACAATCACTGCCAGTGAAGCAAAAAAGTATATTTTTATAATTTTATCTTTATAATCAGCAGTTTTTTCCCGTCTAATATCATAAAAATAAAAGGAAAAAACAATGCCAGAAATAACCAGAGTGGTCAAGGATTTGAGGATAATCTGGGTGGTCAGAGCGCCGTTTAAGAAATTAACCAAGATAGCAATCAAAGAACCAATCATCACCAAGAAGGCGATAAAAATAATCAAATAAGTCAGCCACTTGCGCACGCCTGATTCTTTGTCTAGCTCGCCTTTGTACAAACTGCCATAAATAAACTTATTACAAAAATAATAAGTTGGTGTGGCAATCACCAATGAGGCAATGGCAAACTTTAAAATATCCGAAGAAAAAGCCGCGTTGTTCTGACTCAAAATATCAACAATGTATTTGTTGATCAATTGAAAAATAATCTGCCCAACGTTGACGGACACAAAGCCCAAAGCCACCAGTGATAATAAATAAAGAAACGCAAACTTCGCTGAATTGTTTTTTGTATTATCCATATTTTTTTAGTTAATTAATAAAATAGCATAAGACAAGATGATGGCTACACAGTTGAATGCTTTTTTCTCTGTATCCATAAAATTTATTTGTTATCACAAGGTGTTGTTGGTTGAGAAACGCTGGGATTGCCGTGACGCACCCACTGACCCCCTACACATAACCAAGCGTCTTCATCGCCACGCAACCACATCAAGCCGGCTAGCAAAAAAACGGTTATCAAAAAAATAATGATAATGATAAAAAATTTTGGTGGTTTCATACCATAAACCCATTACTTATTCAATATACTGTTATTATAGCCAAAAATGGCGAATCAAGCAATTTGTTTGACAAAATGCGCTCCTTGCCTATTTTTTTTAAATAAGCTAAAATTCTAGTAAGAAAAGTAAGATGAAAAGCGATTTAGCACTGAAGGCAAACAGGCCCTTAGATCAGGTTCTGTTTGAACTAGGTGTTTTTATTTTTTACAACCACTCTCCTCCTTGACTCAAAAGTATTTTTGAGTTTTTTTATTAAATTAAATAAAATCTTATGAAGCTAAAATTAATAATACCATTGGTCTTGAGCTTGACCCTACTGCTAGGAGCGTATTTCATTCGCCCAAGCCAAAAAGCCCAAGCCGAAAAATTGACTATCCTAAACGGCAACCTTTATTCAACCAGCCAAGCCCTAGAAAAAAAACAATTTACCAACCAAGCTGATTTAAAAATCCTGTTTGACTACAACAGCCACTATGCTCTAGTGGGCAAGGCCTGGGAAGGAGAAGTTGTTGCTAATAGCGAAAGCACTGGCGGAACTAATTTATTTTTGATCAACTTACTAGACAAGAGTGAGCAAAAAATATCCAATGATTTGGTGCGCTGGGCTGACTTGGATCCCAAAAATACGCTAATCTATTTCACTGATGCCCAGCAAAATCTCTGGCGCCATGATATCAATCAGTCAAGCCAAGAAAAAATCATGGACAAAGTTTTTTCGCCTGATTTGTCGTTAGACGGGCGGTTTATGGTTTATCAAAAATTAAACCCCGACTGGATAGCGCCTTACACTGACCAAGCGCTCGGTCTGACTGTCTTGGATCTGGATACTAGACAAGAAGTAAGAATAACCAACAGGTGGGAGGACTGGCTCCCCCTCTGGACTCCTGACGGACAAAAGGTGCTTTTCTTTTCTACCAATGACCAAGGCACTAGCTCGCATTTTGTCATTGACCGTGACGGCCAAAACAAAAAACAGCTGTCTAATTTTGGGCTCTACTACATCAAAGATAATGGCCTGCCTATGCCCTCTGAAAAACCAATTTGGTCGCCTGATGGCACTATGTTGCTCTATGAGTCCGACCACGCTATCTGGCTCAACCAATTCAACGCCGAAAAAAACCAGCTGACTGGCAAATTTTTGACCTATGGACAAGAAGCGACTTGGAGTCAAAATGGCCAAGTTGTAAATGTAATATTAAACAACAGCCAGCAAACTAGCGTCCAAAGTATCAATGTCGATTTAACTGGTAAAATTATAAAAAAATAAACTTATGAAAATTTTAAAGAAAAGCGTGAGCTTATTTTTGCTATTGGCCATGTTCTGGTTTTTGGCCCCGCAAGCTAAGGCCGAGCCAAAATTCCGCCGACCAATCAGCGCCACACCGGTATTTAGCTCTTTTTATGACAACCAAGCTGGCCTAGGTCTAAGAAAATACACCTGCGTCACTAGCGGCACTTATGAAGGACATGCCGGCACTGACCTAGCCACGGCAGTGGGTACGCCTGTCTATGCTTCAGCAGTCGGCGGGCTCTACTACCGCTATAACGGCTGTCCGACCTACGGCTACTTGGGCAGTACTTGTGGCGGTGGCTATGGCAACAATGTTCGCATTGATCATGAAGGAATTTTGACCGACGGTATTGGCTGGGTGACACTCTACGCCCACCTACAGCTAGATACTGCTGTCTGGCCAATGTCCGTGCTATGCGGAGCAGGCATTGCCAAAAGCGGTTCATCTGGCAACTCCTCTGGTCCGCACTTGCATTTTGAAGTCAGAAAATACGCCTACCCAGGCAATGATCCTTTTAGTGGCTACTGCAGTCATTCAACTTCTTTCTGGGTCAGCCAAGTTAATGGCCTGCCGACAACTAGCTGTCAGTAAAATTTGACCAAAAAAACAAGCCAGCCCTGTACCAGGCGGTGCAGGGCTGTTATAAATTTATTTAGCAATTAAAAACTATACTTGTTTTTTGATATCAGAAATTTCTTTGGCCACTTTATCTTCGGCCACCGTCAAATCTGCGCTTAATTTCTTTAATAGCTTCGCCTCCTCTTTGGTTAGAGCGCGTTTTTTGCCAGCGCACTCTATGGAAGTCAACTGCTTCTTGACATTGTCCTTTAACTTATGAAATTCTTGATGCAAAACCGTGCTAGCTTCTACGGTCTCTTTTTTCACGCGACGACTGATGGTCTTAGCTTTTCTCATTGAATAACCCCAAAACATTACTAAGCCCAAGAGTAGGGCGATCAAAGAAATTATTACTGACAAGAAACTGATAGCAAGGGAACCGATGCGGATAAATTTTGGCTGCTCGACCATAAAGCGGTATTGTTGCGTGGGGAGACTGCGGGCCCCCTTACTATCCATTGCCTCTGCCCAGAAGTGATAAATGCCGTCCGATAATTTATCATCCGCCACAAAAGTGAACTTGCCGTTTTCATCAGCTTGGGTTTCAAATTTTTGTGGCTCATCGTGATCGCGACGAATAGAAATAAAAACTTTGGCATTGGTGTAAGTCTCGCCTTTGACCAAAAATATATCCTTGCTCGTCAAACTGGTGGGATAATAAGTAATCACCGGCGCATTAATGGCTTCAATGTTGAATTCCACAAAATTAGCCACAAAATTACCAGCGCGATCAATGGCCTTGACTATCATTGTGTGCCGGCCTGGAACTAGTGATTCGGTGGTATAGACATGACTGCCATCATCAATCCATTTGATGGTATCATTGTTATCCATTTGGATTTCATATTTTTCAATGCCAGAAGCAGCATCAAAGGCATCAAAAATAAATTTTAAGCTCGCCTCGGTCAAATTTGCCCGATCCAACATTTTGATATTTAAATATTCCGGATTGGTTCGATCAATTTGAAAACGATAGTGCGTCGTTCCGCCCCAGCCCAATTTGTTGCGCAAACGTATGTGTAAATACCAAGCGCCGTCATCAATGCCGGCCAAACTTTTGCTACTAATCGCTGGTGTATAGTTGATGCTGGGGACATCTTGGGGTTTATTGCTGACCAATAAGCTGGCCGAAGTAATATCTTTGGCCAAGACCCAAGAAAATTCTGGGTTATTGTTGGCGTACCAAGCATTGGGATCAGGATGAGTGCTGGATTCAATCTTGGGGGCAGGTGGCGTGCCGACTGATTCTGACGGCGTTTCCCCTTCAGGAGCGGCTGGTCCCACTTGCTTAGCTTCAATATTAAATCTGGCTGTACCCAAAGAATTAATAATATTGGTCCCCTGACCGTCATTGGCCAAAACCGAACCACTGCCCAAACTCAAATTGGCGACACCAGCGGTCTTGGTTTTGAAAGTGATGGTTATAATCTTGCCACCAGTTCCGGTAAAACCCGGGTTCATCACTATGCCTTCAAAATTTATCTCGCCATTACTATTGGAATACGATGGCTCTTGCACCCAAAAAGTCAATACTGATCCGGACTTGGAAACACTAGTCACCTCCAACAGATCGCTGGGAAAACGGATTACACCCGAGACAGCATTGATTGCTTGACTGGCTGACGAAACATAAACAGCCGTGCTAAAAGTTTTCCCTACTGTATAAGATCCAGCTGACGGACTAAAATAAAGGCTGGCCGCTTGCGCCTTAACCTGATGACCAAAAATAAAAAATAACGCCAAAACTACGGCGCCTAACCACGTTTTTTTATTGATTTTATTTTTAACTTTTATTTTTGTTTGTCGATCGGCCATGATGCCGTAATAATTTTATTTTTTTACCCAAAAACAACGAAATAACTACGCTTATCATTATAACATAAAACCAAAAATTTTCATACCACGCCTTATCGTATAGAGCCAAGACCTTAACGACTCGTTCATTGCCGGCCTTATCCACGGCTTTGACAAAAATATCTTGATTCAATTCTTGATTCTTCAGACGATAAGGGCTAAGGGCTAGTTGGTAATTATACCATCCTTCTCGCACTTCATAATAGTCAATTCCTGACCCCTTATCTTGAGTAGCAAAAATCAAAAAATAAATACCCGGCTCAATCTGATCCAAACGACTAATGATAGGTGTAAAATCTTCGGGCCGTTCATTGTCATTTATTTTTATTTCAATTGCCGGCGCCTCTTCACTTATAATAAAATCCATTTGCGCGGACTGACTGCTCACAATAACGTTCGTGCCTTGTCCATCACTCAAATAAGCTGACAAATTACCCAAAGTTATTTGTCTTGACCCAGACGAACCTGCCTTGACCAATATTTTGAACAAAATTCCCTGCCCCATAAAACCGCCCGGAGTAATACCAGAAAAGTGGACTATATTATTTTTGTTTTCCGGTTTTTCCACCCAAAAACTTATTATAGAGCCATTATCAAAAATATCCACTAATTGTAAATCCGACGGCAAAAGCACATCACCCTCAATAGCGTTTATCAGCTGACCTTGAGTATCAATTTTTAGAGTAATGCTCGTATCTTGGCCAACCACGGCGCTGTTTTGCTTATCTTCAAAATAAAACAAAGCCGCTTGTCCGCTCAAGGGCCAGATCAGACCCAACAACAATAATATTTTTACTGCTCCTTTTATCATAAACATTAACCAGTCCAATTGTAAGCCATAATACTAAAATCTACCAAACTCACCTGCCCATCGCCATTAATATCAACGCGAATTGGTGGATTTGTCCGCCGATACCAATAAGCGGCAATGGAAAAATCAACCAAATTTACCTTGCCGTCGCAATTTATGTCCCCTCGCAGATTACCACAATCAGCGCCAGGTTGTCGGCTGACGTTTTTATCACCCACCAAAAAACCAACGGCTGTGCTATAGTTGCTAGTAGCGCTATTGAGGGTTACTTTTGACTTAGTACTATGGTCCCCTTCTTCCAAAACACTAGTATCAAAATTATAAAGGTAAGCGCCTGATTCGTCCGTACTGGCGCTAGCAAAAAAATCTTGAGAAGAGTTGACTAGGATACTCACTTGAGAATTGGGCGTTGTTTGACCAAAGATTGCCAAATTATCGCCTTTTTTAACTTCGACTTTGTCCGCAGTGATTGTCGGTGAAAGAAAAATACCACTAACCGTGCTAATAGCGCCAAAAGTGACATAGACCTGAAAAGTAAACAAAGAAGAACGCAGACCCTGAGAATCCTCAGTATATAAAGCAAAAATATAATTACCCGCTGAAATATTGGATAAACTGACTAAAAAATTAGCATCCGGACCAGCCATGGTCATAGAAATAATTTGGCCATCTTTTAAAACTGTGACTTCACTTGATGGATAAGCTTTGCCTGAAAAGCTTACTCCTGTCACTGTTGGCAACAATACAGTGCTACCACCGCCACCACCGCCAATAATTACTGGTGCCGTGTATATACAAGCGCTAGTGACGTAATCGCAAGCCGCATCACAGGTCAAAGTACCGCTGGTGTAGCCCAAAGAAGTGCAAGATACTCCCCCAAAATCATTAGTATCGCAATCTTCGCCGCCCTCTTTGACGCCATTACCACAAACCGATATTTGCACTGTCGTCACCACACTATCACTGCTAAAAACTATTTCTTTAGAAAAAATAAAAAAAACAATAGCCAAAACTATTGTTAATAAAAAAAATAAATTAACCATCAAATCATGTTTTTTCATTCATTATGACAATCTTATTTTTTCTTGACGCTAAGTCCGATATTAAAAGAAATGAAACGGCGCAGTATGCCAAGCAACAAAGTAGCTCCAATGACTACCAAAACTATGTACCCCCAAGGAGAATAAAGCGTCAAAAGTGAAACAATCCTATAATAAATTCCGGCAAAAAAATTACTAGGCACTATCGTAAAATACAATTTAGCGGCGGCGGCTATATTGACACTAGTACCCGAGACACCAGCTTTTTGCTTTGGATAGGCCTGTAAAAAAGCAAAATAATCTCCCGGTCTAGCCCCTTTTATGGGCAAAGTTAATTTGATTTGAACAACTTTTGATTCACCGGGATTCAGATAAAAACTACTGGGCTCAAAACTAAACCATTCCTTAGCTGGTTTCATCTGCTCTTGATTTTCACGATGTTGAATAGTGACGCCGTAATCTGAGGCCTCATCGCCGGTATTTAGAACCACTAAAGGTGGTAAAGTGTAAATCAAACCGGGTTTCATCGGCTGATCAACCACTATTTTACCAGTCCCCACCCCCACGCCAATCTTGGCCAAAGCCCAAAAAGGTAAAAATAAACAAATAGCCACAACCGCTAAGGTAGATTTTTTCATAACCGGTTATAAAAACAAAATTTAAATATTCACTTAGCTGGCGCTAGCCGTCACTGTCACGCTAGAGCTCTGCTCAGTAAAAACTGTGCTAGGGTTGGGAGTGTGTATCTGCAATTGAAAAGCAACTGTGCCCGATGCTGCTATTCCCGTGTCCAACGCTCCTGGCGATGTAGTCATGGCTGTGTAATTAGTCCAAGGTGTTGTGCAGTCATTATCCGTGTCATTGCAAAAACGATGAGCGTAAATATCAGCGGTTGATGTGGCTGTCGCTAGCGTCCAAGCAGCAGTGTCAGCGCTGTTGATGTCAAAATCTTCGTTGACATTGCCAGTGTTGGTGGCTACTATGCCTGCCCCCGCCCAAAGAGGCACTGTGGTAGAGGTGGTATTGCTTGACATAGTGCCATAGTCAAATGTTGACTGGCTCAAGGTCATAGCAATGTTTTGGACTGTGACAGTGGCTGTGACATCCGCATTGTCAGCGGCTCTGACACCAACTACCACCAAAAAACCAAAAACAATGACAATCAATGTTGATAAAATAGTTTCTTTCATACGTTTACATTTAGTTTTTATTTATTATTTTATATATATTAATATTTTTTATTTTTATATTTATATATATATTAAAATTACATGATAATATTATAGCACAAAATTTAAAAAAACACCAAACCCCCCTACGGAGATGAGGCCGTAATGGTGACTGTTGAGCTATATTGGTTGTAAGAATTGGTCGCTGTTGGCATAGTAATGCGCAAATATACATTTCTAGTAGCTGACTGGGCGACATTGAGATCCATCTCATAATTTGAATTGGCCACGGCCATAGTCACCCAATTATTAGTTGAGGTGGCAAACTCCCATTTGACTTGATTGGAACCATTACTGGAGCCAAGTGTCCAAGTATTACCTCCCTCTGTAAAAACTGTGCTTTTGATATCCAAATCTACCGGGCCAACATCAACGCTCACAATCTCTATATCATTGACTCCGGTAACTGTATTGTCTTGGGTCTGCTCCAGAGCCAGTGTTCCAAAAGCTACTGCGCCATTGGTGGATATGCTAATGCTAAATGTTGGCGCTTCTTTTTTGGCTAAAATAACATCGCGATAAAGCGGCAGTGATGCTTGAGAATCAATCGTGTAAGTGACGCTATGAGAATGAGTTTCTAATGCGCCAGTATAAGTGCCAGTTGGACCAAGACCATTCGCGCTTGACGCGCAGGCGGCTGATGTAAAACTCTTGGACCCACCATGATTATGATCAGCGCTTGAGCCGCCGGTTGAGCCATAGCTAGAATAACCCATCAAAAAATTACCATTCCAAGGCGAGACATCTGAAATAGTGTCCCAGCCCGAAGGTGGCGTGGCATTGAAAAAAGCAATCATGCCTGTAGCCGAAGTTGAAGAAAGAGAAATAGCGCTACCGCTGGAATTATAGGCAAAAATTACCTGAACATAGGGAGGGGCATTGTTGTTATTATCAAGATTTGTAGTGGCCGAAGGAAGAAGGTGGCCAGCCGTTTGATTACAAGCACTGCGAGCATTGCCAGAGTCAGTCAAAATATTGCTGTGACCGCTTGAGGTTATGGAGCCACTAGCAATAGCATGATAATGCGTTGCTCCGCCTCCGGTCGCATTATCAGCATTGCCACGCAAATATATGCTGTCCAAAGCGCTGTATCTTGTCCAGCCAGACGGCAAAGTGCTATCAAACACAGCAATAACATTGGCGGGAATTGATGAAGGATTGTTGGCATAAATAAAATTCAAATTTTTATAACTTGGCCTGACATCGCCACTACCAGAAGTAATATTGCCCCAAGTATGCGTATGCGTGTTGACAGACGCTCTATTACCAGTAAGTTCACCCAAGGCATCACCATTGGCGCCTTGGGTAGCGCTAGAATAAGTTAAAGTGTGCGTATGAGTATCAGAGCCAGCCGTGGACGCGCCATAGCTGGAAGCGGCTCTGGGGAAAACACCGTAAAAAGCATCACCACCAGTGCAAGAAATACAAGTCCAGCCCGAAGGGACTGAACCATTGGCCGTGTCCCACAAAAGTATGACATCGCCACTAGCGGCGGAGGCCTCTTTTACTGTTGGCGGAAAATCAATAATTTTCGGCCAAGATGAAAAAACCCAAACAAAAATTAGGAAAAAGGTAAAAATTTTTTTGGTGTATGGTATCTTAAAAAATTTCGCCATATTGACGCTTATATTATAGCACAAAAATCACCCACAAAAAAATTGCTATTTGGCTAAATCAAACCGCGCAAATAAGCCCGACGCTTTATTTTGGGTAATCTCTCAATCGCATATCTTAGGCAAGTGCGTGGCATATCCCTATAATGTTTATCCAAAAAATTCAGCAAAATCCGCTCATCACAACGCTTACCTACTTCTCTTAGCATCCAGCCCACTGCCTTGTGAATCAAATCATGCTTATCATGAAGTAAAATTTTGGCAAGCTCGAGGGTTGTCTTACTCTCTCCTTGATAAATAAAATAAAAAGTAGCCACAATAGCTATTCGTCTTTGCCACAAATTCCGGCTATGCGCTAATTTATATAAAACATCTTTGGGCTTGTCAGCCAAATACGCGCCGACAATAGGCGGTGCCGTCAAATCCACCAAATCCCAATTATTTATATATTTATAATTTTTTAAATACAACTCAAAAATATTTTTTTGTTTTTTACTATCCCCTTTTTTGTACTGCTCCACTAAAATAAACAAAGCACACAGTCGCTCCTCATGTATTTTGGAGTGCAAAAGTTCAGCAACTTCTTTTAATGACACGCCAAAATATTGCCTAGCAACTTTTCTAATATCAGGCACTACCACGCCAATAAATTCATCGCCTTCTCCGTATTGGCCTGGATCCGTCTTAAAAAATCTCCTTGAACTCTGCGCTCTTTGAGGACTGGATAATTTTTTCAAAGCATTCTGCGGAGTCATGCTAGTTATTTATAAATAAGTTGTTTTTAATTTTTGTTCTTTTTTAAATCTACTAATAGCTAGCTGTATTAAATTATCAATTAATTTATCGTAACTTAAGCCACTAGCCTGCCATAAGCGTGCATACATGCTAATGACAGTAAATCCGGGCATTGTATTTATTTCATTTAAAACTATTTCCCCATTATTTTTCAAAAATAAATCCACTCTCCCCAAACCCTCGGTATCCAAAACTTTGAATGCCTTAACAGATAAATCTTGAATTTTTTTAATAACGTTTTTAGACAATTTTGCGGGAATAATCAGGGTCGCTCCATGCTCATCAATATATTTAGCTTCATAGGAATAAAAATCGTGACTGGGCTTCACTTCACCGGGCACAGAAGCTTTGAGATCTTCATTGCCTAATATAGCACACTCGATTTCTCTGCCCGTTATATTTTCTTCAATTATGATTTTATTATCATATTGCCAAGCGATCTTAACCGCCTTAGTAAACTGACTTTGGTTACTTACCTTACTTATTCCGACAGATGATCCCAAGTTGGCTGGTTTAACAAAAAAGGGCAAGCCCAAGTTTTTTACTACTTGTTTATAATTTATAGATTCTTTATTTTTAAATACTAAAAATTTACAAATAGGCAATCCGGCCTCTCGCCAAAGTCTTTTCATGATATCTTTATCCATGCCTACTGCCGAGGACAATACTCCTGCTCCAACAAAAGGCACATTGGCTAACTTTAGTAGACCCTGAATAGTACCATCTTCGCCAAATGGCCCATGTAATATTGGAAAAACAACATCTATTGATTTTTTACTAGCCAAACCAGAAACATTTAATATTTTACCTTGACTCTGCGGTACCAAAGCAATTTCTTTTACTGCTTTACTAAATTTTCTTAAACTTACTTGCTCGGAATGCAATAAAAAGCTAGCTTGATCATAAAATAACCAGCGACCATTTTTATCAATACCAATCAAGAGGGATTGATATTTATTTTTGTCTAAAGCTTTAAAAATATTTCTAGCTGATTGTATAGAAACTTCATGCTCAGCTGATTTACCTCCAAATAAAATACCAACATTTATTTTTTTCATATTTTTATTTCTTTGAAATTGATATAAATTTTTCGCCAACAAATTTAGTATGTTGTTCGTCTATGCTTTCCGTAGAATCCGCACTAACGCAACTTGTGTTTCTACAAATTTCTGGCCTATTATTATAATCTTTGCATTTTCCTGTTTGCGCATCAAAATTAACACAATTATACGTTTTAAGTTTCTGACCATCTGGTACATCAACCGAAACTAACAGCTCATTTTTTCCCATCCATATCTTATTACCATCTTTATTTATTGGCACATCTTCTTCTGAAAAAAACCTACCAACTTTCACGGGATCACAACAGTGTGAACAATTTTTTTCTAAGCATGGTCCAAATTTTTCTGACATAAAATATATTTATTCCTGTTAATCGACTATATTGTATATTTTAACCTAAATCTTAAATAAACAAAAGCGGCGCCCCGCTAGCGGGGCGCCGCACCAAAAACATAATATTAATTACCAAAACTCGTCAAAATGCTTGGCTTGAAAATCATCAACAAGCCAATGACCAACATCAAAATGCCACCAATCAACCGCGAGGCCCTGGTATATTTGGTAGTCAAACCAGTGGCCTGCAAAGTGAACATGGCAATAAAAAAGACGATCAAATCATCCAGCATAAAAAACAACACATAAAGCAAAATATAAGCATAATAATACCAGCCGGTCATGTTGTTCATAGCTAGTACTTGGGTATAGACCGCCGGAAAACCAGCTGAACACAAAAGTTCAACCAAGTTGATCATAAAAGCCAAGGCCATAATGCCAAACAAAGCCAGCCAAAAATTCTGAGAAGCCACATAGCCCTTCAGCTTGTCCATGATCTTCTTCTTTTTTTCTATATCTCCCACTTCGCAAGTGGCCTCTTTGTTTTTGTAAAAATCTTTCAAGCTATAACCCGCTCCGAGTAGCGCTACCAAACCAATCAAAATTTTGACCCAAGCCACCACGCCAATAAATAAAAATATATTCAGCCAAGCAACCATAAAAAGAAAATAAACAGCGGCTGAAGCCACAATAAAGGCCGAACCCAAGATCCACATCCTCTTCCTGTTCTGCATGCCAATCAGCAAGCTAATCAAAAATACTAAAACCCACATAGCACAAGGATTGAAGCCGTCTAAGGCGCCAATAATGATAGTCAATACAGGCAAGGAAAATTTGGCCATATCAACTTCGCCAAATACACCAGCATCTATTTTGCCAACTGCTTTTGATTTGGCTGGCTCTACGACATCGGCGCTAGCGACCGCTTGCGAATCTTTGGCTGATTTTATCGCCGGCACCAATGAAGCAAGTGAATCTGGGCAAGAGCCGGCTAGGCACTCTTTGATTCTGGCTTCTATTTTTGGAGCTGTGTAGTTTTCGTCAAAGCCCACGAAAGATTGGTCGCCTACAACGGTAAATGGCACACCACCAATATTTGTCTGTAATTTTTTAGCTACTTCCAGTATCAATCTCGCATTGTTTTGATGCTCCCAAATTTCAAAACGCTGAATTCTCAAATCTGGATATTTGGACTCTATGCTTTTCAAAAATATTTCCTCTTGAGCGCAATGCGGACAACCATCGCCCCAAAAAAAATACAAATCTACTTTTGACGCAATAGAGCCAGTTATTTCTATGCCTTGCTTATCAATTCGATTATTTTCAGAGTTGCTAGATTTAACAATCACAAAAAGAAAAACAACAACCAACAATGCTCCCAGATAAAGATATTTATATTTGCCCATATATATTAAATTATTTTTTAAAATTTAAGGTGGCGGAGAGGACAGCCCGCCGACGTCCTGCGGACTTTGGCGGGTAAAGATTCTCACCCAGAATTATTTTGGCCTGCCATCCGAAGCGGCGCTTTGTCAAATAATTTTTATATTTATTTGTCGTCCTTCGCTAAAGCTACGGACGACATTCCTTCGCTTAGCGCGAAGGATGGCGGAAGGTGAGGGATTCGAACCCTCGGAGGTTTTGACACCTCACACGCTTTCCAAGCGTGCGCACTAGACCACTATGCGAACCTTCCAGAATTATCAACTATGTTTACCCCGTAGCCAGCCGAAGCAGTGCGAGGTTATGGTACGGGGCGACCTCTCCAAACTAATAACTAAAATTATTTTTTATAAATTCTCTAGTGGCTGGACCAAAAATTCCAGTGCCATTGCTTAGACCCAAGGGTTCAAGAATTTGTTTTTTATATTTATTTTGAAATTTTATTAAGGCCGCTCTGGTAGCTCTGCCGAATATTTTAGTTTCATGACCAGGTGAGCCGAACCCAGTATTAGCCACAATAAATCCATTGGCATTTAAAAATTTTTGTAGCCGTAGCACATCATCACTAGCACTACCATATGGCAAATTAACTGTAAATACATAATTATTTATCACTGATGGGTTGTTGGTTTTATTACTAGTGATATTTATTATTTCTCCAGAAGGATAATTGTCCAAATTCGGCACATCTATAATATCAGACCAAGAAAATCCTTGGGCTATAAAAACATCCTCATTGATTATGTGCCTCTTCATCCCGTTTTCTACCAGATAAACCGCCGGATCGTTCGGTGTTTTGACTAGACTACCATTTGCTAATAAGTCAGAAGTCGGGATTGGCTGATCTAATGTGAGCAGAGTTAAATCAATTTGATTAACTTTTAATTTATTATAAACTAATTGCAAATCAAAATTTCCACCCCCATCAAGGTCAAATTTTTGACTTTTACCAGGTGATAAATAAAAAATTCTGTCCGCTAATTTTATTTTTATTAGACCAGTAGCTGTATCTAAATCCAAAACTTCCAAATTATATTTTGTATTTGAATTTACCAAACTAAATATCAATGATGAATGAACATAGACCAAAATATTTATTCCATTGGTTCCTAGGCCAGTAATTTCTTTGGTCTCACCAATTTTAAAATAAAAATCCGTACTCCCCAGACCAACGGAGGGTATATAGTAGCTACCACCACCACTACAACCACTTGTTGATTTAGTGATGGTATTTACGCTAGTTTCTGTCCCATCACCATTTCGATACTTTACTGAATAGGTATATGAAGTGCCACAAGATAAACTTGTATCATCCCAAGTATTAGTTTGTATCCAGCCGGAGTTAGTACCGTCATTGCGAGAAAAATAATAACCCGATGAACCAGAACTGGCATTATCTAAAGCGCTGACCGATAGACTTATGCTAGTTCGGCTGGCAGTGGCTGATAGATTGCTGGGTGTAGGGGCTAGAGTATATTTTGATAAGGTAGTAGAATAGTCGGATTCGTTGGTATTGCCATCTCGGGCCTTGACTCTATAAGTATACTGAGTATTAGTTGATAAGCCACTATCTATATACGTGGCTGAAGATTGCCAATCCGAAGAATCTGTTGCGCCTGAACCACCTGTTGTTTCATCAAACCAATATGGAGTTGCTGATAATCCCGGATCAGAGTCAACAGCTGTGTCTGCCAAAATTGTTAGCTGACTTGTAGAATCAGCAGTAATTGATGTAAATCCAATATTAGTTGGCGCACTAGTATTTTGTTCCAAAGCAAAAGTGTGGGTAGAATAACCACCCGCATAAGTAAAAGTAAGGTTACCCAAAGAATCTGAAAGACAAATACCACTGGCGCAAGTGTCACCAGTAATACTGGTATAATCAGCTCCATCTAATTTAAATTTATAATATTTTGATGGGGCTAAATCACCAATTGTATAAATCGTAGTTGTGGCTAAAGTAGAAGAAGCAGTCCATTGTTTATTATATGTGCCACTAGTCAACCACGAATCAATACCGACATCCAACCAATAAGAGTAATCTCCAGTTGTAAAGCCACCCCACGCTGGTGTTACTGTCAAATCAGCCGTAATCCCAGAAACAACGCCTTGATCTCTAAATTTACCATTAGAGTAGACTCTAGCTCCGGCTCCGACATCTATTTCATCAGTACCCATAGTGTGGTGAGTATAATATAAATATTCAGCAAATTCTCCGATGAGCTGATAGCCAGCAGTATTGGGATGGACATCGCCATTGGTGTCATAATATCCATTAGGTGAGGCGGATTGCCAGCTAGAGTTGAAAGTCATTTGATCATAATAGGCGTCACATGTCCAGCCATGAGAGACGCAACCAGCTTCAACAGCGGCGTTGATTATAGGAATAGGAGTGTCAGGCAACCCACCGTAATTATTAAGTGTCCCTATGCCCAACCAGATCGGTGTTGCTCCCCAATCTTCAATTTTTTCCATAATCTCTAAAATATAATTAGCATATTCGGTGTTGGTGGCTAGGGCTGGTGTTTGCAAGGCTAAATTATTGATGCCAATTGATAAAAATACAGTACTGGGGCTACTATTTATCATTACAGCATCAATAGAATCAAATATTTTTTGCATTGGTGCGCCAGATATTGCGGTATCAGCGACGGCAACAACATCTAGGCCAGTTTGGTCAGTAAAAGTTGAAGCGACTGTACCTTGAAGCATTATAGAATCACCAACAAAGGCAACTTTATCTAATAAAGTAACGCCAGTACTTGAGCTAGGGCACTTATAAGCGCCAATATCATTACCAGTCCAAGCTACCCCAGTGACATCACCGTCGGCTGGTAAGCTGGCCTGCAATCCATGACCACAGATATCAGATCCAACTTGTATAGTATAATCATCAGTAGAGGTTGCTGTAAATTGAGGATTTATATAATGATTGGTGCTATCAACCTGGTCAATGTGGGTATGTCCACCTATAAAGTACTGATATTGTATTACTTCAGCTACCGGTGCTTTAGACCAGTACCAAATATTATTTGTAACATCCCAATTGTCTGGATTTGCTATTATTTCAGCTGATATAGCGTCAACCGTTACAAACGGCCGATAGTCGGTGTCTGTATTGGCATAAAAAATATTATTTTTGATATGGAAAATTGATCCACTCGCTTCAGCGGGCATATAAAATTTTGCATAACTGGTGAAAAAAGTAGAATTAGTCACAGTCACATTTGTTCTAGCTCCTAGGGCTAGGATATAATAAATTTGATCATAAAATAAACTACTTTCAAGAGTAACATTTGCGCCGACCTTACCGTTGCTAATTATGTATCTGCTACCCGATGGACCATTGATGATCTTAGTTCTTCTAAATATCAAATTAGCATCTTCAGTATCAGTGCTTATATAAATTTGTGTTCTGGTCACGGCGGCGTTAAAGGTTATTTGGCAATCCTCAAGAGTTAGGTTGTGACCGTATATCCAAAATAATTGGGAAGCAACTGCGTTGGAATTGGTAAAATTAATATGTTTAAAAGTAAACTCACCCCATCTAGTTGAGTTTAGAAAAAGGAAAGCATAACTGCCGGAAGTATTAACTGGCATATCAAGAGTGACCACGGCATCGGTAGGATAAGCTTGTATTATAACCGGTCCGCTACCACTAGCGGTGTTTATAGTGGGGCTAATATAAGTGTCAGCTCCATAAAAAGAGCTATAAGTCCCAGCTTCAATATTAATAGTGTCTCCCATGGCAACCCGTGAACCAGTCAAAGCATAATCTAGGGTCAGCCAAGCATCAGTACCAGTGCCGGTGCCATGGCTAGCATCATCGGTACCTGTTGTGGAAACATAATATGTCGCGGCACTAGCTCTCTCAACCCCCACAAACAAAAAACTACCAAAAATAACAAATAAGAAGACAAAAATGAAAAAAATTATTCTGTTTTTGTGTTGATGAACAATGTGCAGATAATTCATAAAAATTATTCAAAGAATAATTAACTATTAATTTACTTAATAATATGCGCAAATATTATAGATTTTATTGAGATTTTAGTCAATCCATAAATAAAATGATTGCCCTGCCAAAAGCTATTTTTTATGTTTATAAAAAACTAAACTACTAGGCGTCTTTTTTCTTATCTAGGCGATCCAGTTTCAAAATTTTCACGCCAAAATATACTACCAAGGCAATAATAATAAAATCTATTGTTGTATTCACAAAACTACCAAACATGACTTTATTTTCACCCACCTGCCAAGCCAATTGATCTAAGTTGGCGCCACCCAACAATGAACCAAGTAATGGATTGATAATATCATTGACCAAACCAGACACTACTTTGGAAATTGCGCCACCAAGTATAAAACCAACGGCCAAGCCCACCACTCCCTGCTCTCTAATAAAATCTATAAATCCTTTCATAATTTACCTCGTTAAATAATTTTTATCGGGCCCAGCTCGATAAAAATTAAATTTAATTAATAATAAATAAAAAATTGAATTGTTATAATTATTTTTTTGGTTTATTTTTATGCCCCAATAAATTAAATTTATTTAACGGGGTTAATCTGTTAATAATAATTTTTCTAATTTACTCATAGCTTCGGTGACATCTTTGATGTTAAATAACACTTGAATAATGTCTTCTCGACTAAAACCACGCGCGTCTCTTAATTCACTGCTCAATTGTATCAAGCGACCAATTTCTGGACCAGGAGCATAACCCATTTGCAAAAAATCCTTGCCGGTCACAAGCTCTGGAGCAACTTGCTGGTCAACACCAATCTCCGTTGCTTTATTTATCAACCAGTCAATTAATTTTTTTATTTCCTCTTTATCTTCCCTCCGCGTAGCCCGATAGTCAGCTTCTGACAAAAAAGCCAAATCTCTAATACTAGACGGCGCCAAATCTCTAGCCAAACGACGAAAAATACCATCTTTTATTTGACGATTTTGCAACATATCATTATACAAATACAACGGTCTCATGTGATGGCGCACCAAGGGCAAAACTCGCGCTTCTGTGAACTTATCTACCCTGAGGCCATCTAAAAAAACTTTGGTCAAACCAACACTGGCCAAATCGTGGCCGTGAGCAATTATTTTTCCGTCTTTTTCTTCGCTTGTTTCTGCTTTACCCAAATCATGACACAGAGCGGCTAGCATCAATGGCCACATTTCCTGCTCAGTTAATTTCTCTCGCCTAGCAATGTCAGTCATTTCATCAACCGCTATCAAAGTGTGCTCCCAGACATTTCCTTCGGGATGCTGATTTTGATCTTGCGGTGTTTCTACCAAAGGCACAAACTCGGGATGCAGTTCTTTGAGCACTCCTAGTTCGAGACCTGCTTCCAAGCCCAGTGATGGCTGATTGGATTTCAACAAAAGCTTACACCACTCTTCACGAATTCTCTCTTTTGATAAATGCTTTAGCCCATCAGCCATACTGCTCATAATCCGACGACTATCATCATCCATTGCCAACTCAAAACGGCCGATAAGTTGCATGGCCCTCAATACTCTCAATGGGTCATCAACAAAGGTTTCTTCATCCACCAGCCGCAACGTTTTACTTTTCAAATCATCAATGCCGTGAAAAGGATCAATGATCTTACCAGTAAGCGGATCGGCTAAAATAGCATTGATGGTAAAATCACGGCGCCGCGTCGCCTCGGATATTGACAGGTAAGGATCAGGTTGCGCGTCGACATCGGTATGCAAGGGGCCGGTTTTTGAATCGCGACGCGGCAGAGAAATATCAATCTGAATATCATGATTGACAAAAAGTTTCAAAACGCTAAAAGATTTTCCCACTTCCCCCAAATGACCAAAGGGCCGCAATAAATTTTGAAGATCTAGTGGCTCTATACCATAGACCTCAATGTCAAAGTCCTTTACTTCTTTGTCCAAAAGTAAATCGCGCACACCACCACCGACCATTAGCGCTTTACCACCAGCTTCCTGAACGGCTCGGCAGATTCTCACAACCGCTTCATAGGATTCGGCCTGTTTTTCCAAACCCCTACTCTGCCAATTAACAATATAATTTTCAGGCAAAGCCAAACTAACAGCCGTGTCATCAACTTCCTTGCTTGAAATAATTTTTTCTTGTGTTTCTAGGTTTGACATAAAGAAAAATCAGCTAATTGTCAATAAACAAATCACTGATTTTAAAATAACAAACTAAAATTATTTTCTTTTTTTACTTTCTACTTGCTTGATGGCCAAAGTGGTCTTGATGACTGTGTCGGGATTCAAAGAAATAGAATCAATACCCTCTCTGACCAAGAATTGGGCAAAGTCCGGAAAATCAGAAGGCGCTTGTCCGCAAATACCAATTTTTCTTTTATTCTTTTTGGCTGTTTTGATTACTTGGCTAATCAAAGATTTGACTGCTTGATTGCGTTCATCATAAACATGAGCCACTATTTGCGAATCGCGGTCTACTCCCAAAGTAAGCTGGGTCAAATCATTGGAGCCAATAGAAAAGCCATCAAATATTTTGCAAAAGTCCTCGGCCAAAATTACATTGGACGGTATCTCGCACATGACATAGACCTCTAGGCCTCCCACTCCTCGCTTCAAACCATGCTTGGCCATGATAGCCAAGACCTTTTTGCCCTCTTCGAGTGTTCTACAAAAAGGCACCATGATTTTCAAATTCCTCAGACCCATATCTTCGCGGACTTTGACTAAGGCCCGACATTCTAGCTCAAAAGCCGCTATGTATTTTGGATCATAGTATCTGGAAGCCCCTCGCCAGCCGATCATGGGATTGGACTCTACTGGTTCAAACTCGGCGCCACCAATCAAATTGGCATATTCATTGGATTTGAAGTCCGACAAACGAACTATGACATCTTTGGGATAAAAACTAGCGGCAATCCTAGCCACGCCTTCGGCCAGTCGATCCACAAAAAATTGCGCTTTATTTGTATAGCCGACTGTCAATTTTTCTATCTGCTGTTTGGCTTTTTTATTTTTTAATTTATGAAAATTAAGCAAAGCCAGAGGGTGTATTTTGATATACGAAGTAATAATAAATTCTTCGCGAGCCAAACCCACACCATCATTGGGGATAAAACTCTGCGCCATAGCCATTTCGGGATTGCCGATATTCATCATAATCTTGGTGCGTGGTTTTTTTATTTTTTTCAAATCAGTTTCTTTGATTTGAAATTTCAACAAGCCATTATAAATATAACCGCGCTCACCTTCAGCACAGCTGACAGTCACTGCTTGTTTGTTTTTTACTTTTTCTGTGCAGTCCACAGTACCTACCACGCAAGGGATGCCCAATTCACGAGAAATAATGGCGGCATGGCAAGTGCGTCCGCCAGCGTTGGTGACAATGGCGGCCGCTTTTTTCATAATCGGCTCCCAATCAGGATCAGTCATCTCTGTAATCAAGACCTCGTCTTGTTTGAAATTGCCAATATCAGCCACATCTTTAATCACGTGGGCTAGTCCCTGACCTATCATGTTCCCAACCGAAGCGCCTTCGGCTAGCACTTTACCACGGGTTTGCAAAATATATTCTTTGAGCTTGTTGGGATCATCTTGTGAGCGCACGGTCTCGGGACGAGCTTGGACTATGAATAATTGATTGGTCAAACCATCTTTAGCCCACTCCATATCCATGGCTTTATTGTAGTGCTTTTCAATAATCACGGCCCACTTGGCCAGACGAATTACTTCCTTGTCCGTCAAAACAAATTTATGCCTTTCTTTGGCTGGCACTTTCATATCCACAGTAGCGTGAACACTGCCAGCAAAATTGTAAATTAATTTTTGTTCTTTGGAACCCAAGCGACGACTGATAATCGGATCCAAGCCCTTTAATAAAGTCGGTTTGAAAACATAATATTCATCCGGATTGACTTTGCCTTTGACAATATATTCCCCCAAGCCATAAGTAGCATTGATCAAAACTGCGTCTTTGAAGCCGGACTCGGTGTCAATAGAAAACATAACACCAGAAGAGGCCTTGTCCGAACGCACCATTTTCTGCACTGTGATGGAAAGTTTGATAGAAAAATGATCAAAACCCTTATCTGTGCGATAAGAAATAGCGCGATCAGTGAATAGTGAGGCCACACACTTACGACAAGCATCCAGCAGGGCTTTTTCGCCCTTGATATTCAAATATGACTCTTGCTGGCCAGCAAAAGAAGCATCGGGTAGATCCTCGGCAGTGGCTGAACTGCGAATAGCCACATCAGTATTGACCGCCTTGAATTGCTGGGAAAGCTGATGATAATAATTTGTAATTTCTTTTTTCAAATCTTCGGGAAACTCGGCTTGCAGTATAGTTTTTCTGATCTGCGCGCCACGCTGAGACAAATTTTTCATGTCTCCAGTATCCAAATTCTTCAAAATTTTCTTAATCTTATCTTTGACGCCACTGTTATCCAAAAAATAATCATAAGCCGCGGCCGTGACGGCATAGCCATTGGGAATTTTGACACCAATTGGTGTCAACTTGCGATACATCTCACCCAGCGAAGCATTTTTGCCACCGACAATAGGTATATCTTTGATACCAATCTCATTGAACCATAAAATAAATTTTTTGGGCATATTATAGTCTAAAGTTAAAAGTTTAAAATTTCGGCCAAAAGCGAACTCGCCTCCACTCGAGCCTCAATCTCGTGGTCGAGGACTGAGCAAAAAAGTTGAAAGTTAAAAATTTTATTATTTATTAAACGTTTAGCTTCTCAACGAAGCGACCTAAAAATGGCAAGCGCCAATATTTGCCGTGCAGGGTTTGACTGATGCCACGCACCGCAAAATAAATCGCCAAGATAAATACTGGCCACAACAAAAAGAAAAAAGCGGCGCAAGCTATTTCTACCAAAAATAAAAGCAATCCCTGCTTGGCATGAAAATGCGCATAGGGTGAATGCCTTTTGAACATCAGTGGAAATAAGCATAAAATTCCCACATAGCTCATAGCCGCGCTTACCTTGTGTTCTTCAACATCGTGCTTGTTTATTTGTATTTTTTCCATAATTTTTGTTTTTTATTTAATTTTATTTAATCGGGGTTCACCCCGTTAAATAAGCCACGGCTTGCCCGCCTAGCGGGCATTTAACGGGGTTCACCCCGTTAAATAAGCCACGGCTTGCCCGCCTAGCGGGCATTTAACGGGGTGAATTTAAAAAATATAATATTTATTATTGCCACCATGATCAAGGCCCAAATCGGCTCTACCAAAATATTGAGCCAAGCCCATGGCTCAGGCATCATCACTACTTTCATAATAGCCACCAAAATACTAGCCACAATGACGCTAGAAAAAGCCACGGCAACTATTTTTTCCCGATTCAAGCCCCACTGGTAGTAGCCCAAGTATAGCCACAAAAGCAATACCAAGAGACGGTAAATCCAGGTCACAATCGTGATAGTCAAAATCGACCAAAAATTTTTAAGACCCAACGACCAGAGCAGATACTCGCCCACCACCATGAGCAAGACAATTAGCAGAGAAGAAAAAACCCAACTAAAATTTCTCACATTTTTTGGCCTGAGCTTAATGACTTCTTCTTTGATCTCATGCTCTATTTCTGGCAAGCCAAAATCTGCTACCCAAACCTCTTCGTGGATGGAAACAACCTTGCCATCAATCTCCACTTGCTCAATTTTTCCCTGCATCATAGGATTTTTTTACTTCTATATTATAACAGAAATTATCACAAAACAAAAACCCCCATCAAACTAAGCTCGACAGGAGTTTTTTATATTGACTAAATTTATTTTATCCCCCCAACTAAAGCGACTCGAAATGATTTTGTGGGATTACATCATGCCCATACCACCGCCCATGCCACCCATACCTGACATACCACCGCCATGACTATGATCATCTTTACTGGGCAGGTCAGTGACCACTGCTTCAGTGGTCAAAAACATGCCAGCCGCCGAAGCCGCATTTTGCAAAGCGCTACGACTGACCTTGGTCGGATCTATGATGCCGGCCTGCACTAGGTCTTCAAACTTGTCATCTTTAGCATTGTAGCCGTGATTGTCTTTGAGTTTCAAAATCTCCGCTACCACTACTTTGCCATCAGTGCCGGCGTTGCTGGCAATCTGCTCGGCTGGCGAGGTCAGAGCTTTTTTCAAAATATCAGCGCCTAATTTTTCTTCACCAGTTAATTTCAAATCATTTATGGAAGACATGGAGCGCAAATAAGCCACGCCACCGCCAACCACAAAGCCCTCTTCCACGGCCGCTTTGGTGGCAGACAAGGCATCCTCAATGCGATCTTTCTTTTCTTTCATTTCTGTTTCTGTAGCGGCGCCAACCTTGATGATGGCTACACCGCCAGTCAATTTGGCCAAACGCTCTTGCAATTTTTCTTTTTCAAAATCAGAGTCAGTGTTTTTTAATTCATTTTCAATTTGCTTGATGCGCTTTTTGACTTCTTCCTGATCACCACGGCCATCGACGATGGTAGTGTTTTCTTTGCTGGCTACTACTTTGTGAGCCGAGCCCAACATATCAATAGTAGCGCTATTAAGTTTCAAGCCCAATTCTTCAGAAATTACGCGAGCGCCAGTCATGGCCGCAATGTCTTGAAGCATTTCTTTGCGTCTGTCGCCAAAACCCGGAGCTTTGACAGCCAAGGTGTTGAATACTCCCCTAATCTTATTGACCACTAGCGTAGCCAAGGCCTCGCCTTCTATTTCATCAGCAATAACTACCAAATCTTTTTTGCCAGATTGGGCCATGGTTTCCAAGAGTGGCAGTAAATCCTGAATAGCGGAAACTTTTTGGTCGGTGATCAAAATCATTGGATCATTATACACCGCTTCCATTTTATCAGCATTGGTGACCATATAAGGAGAGACATAGCCCTTATCAAACTGCATACCTTCCACCACTTCTTTTTCTACACCAAAACTCTGCGACTCTTCCACAGTAATGACGCCATTCTTGCCAACCGCTTCCATGGCTGAGGCAATGATTTTACCGATCTCTTTGTCGTTGGCAGATATTGAAGCTACTTGCTCAATTTCGGCTTGGCTATCAACGGTTTTAGAAATTTTTTGCAAATATTTGACTACGGCCTCAGTAGCCAAATCAATACCGCGCTTCAAAGCCAGTGGGTTGGAGCCGGCAGTCACATTTTTCAAGCCCTCAGCAATAATGCTCTGCGCCAAAACAGTGGCCGTGGTAGTGCCATCGCCAGCCACATCAGCTGTCTTGGAAGCAACTTCTTTGACAATTTCCGCGCCAATGTTTTCAAACTTATCTTCCAGCTCAATATCCTTGGCCACAGTCACACCGTCTTTGGTAATAGTTGGCGCGCCATAGCTTTTGTCCAAAACAACATTTCTACCTTTTGGTCCCAAAGTCACTTTAACGGCGTTGGTTAAAATGTCCACGCCTTTTTTCATTTTAGCGCGGGCTTCTTCATTGAATATAATTTGTTTAGCCATAGTATTTTAAATTTTAATTTATAAAGTTTATTATTAATGTCATCCCTGCCTATTTTCTACGTCATTCCTGCTCGCCTCGAAGCGAAGCGGGCGAAGGCAGGAATCCACACTTAAACTTTTGGATCTCCGGGTCACCCGCCCGCCTTGACTGCCGTCAGAGGCGTGTCGGGCGGGAGCCCGAAGATGACAATTAGAAAAAATTATTCAATCACGGCCAATAAATCATCATGATTCAAAATTTTGTGTTCCACGCCGTCTATTTTTATTTCCGAACCGCCGTATTCAGAAAAAACAACTTTTTGGCCAATAGCCAAATTTAATTTTACAATTTTTTCTCCACGGCCAATAGCAATTATTTCACCTTCTTGACGAGATTCTTTGTTGACTGTTTCTGGCAATATAATACCGGCCTTGGTAGTTTCTTCTTTGGGTAATGGTTTGACAATCACCCTATCACCTAATGGTTTTAACTTCATATTCACCCCGTTAAATAATTTTTGCGCTTGGCGCAAAAATTAAATTTAATTATTAAATCATTAAAAATTATAAAGGCTAATTTTAATGTTTTATTTACTCAATATTCACACCCTGTTAATTAAATTTATTTAACGGGGTGAAGTCAAATTAGCACTCTCTATTTTAGAGTGCTAACCAAAAATTGTCAAGTATTATGACTTGACCAACCTTCGAGGTTGAGCAACCTCGAAGGTTGACAAATATCCAATAAAATGATTTCATTTGAACTATCGTGAATAGAAACATCCACCACTTGGGAGGTGAAACATGCGCACTATCTACCACAAGAATCGCCTGATCGACAAATTCCTTCGACTCTTCTACACCATCTGCATCTGGGGCATGAATCTGCCTGACAACATCACCAAGTTCCTGAGATATTCAAAGATGAGGTTCGGGGAGGGAGTTTTAGACCTGTTTCACGTCATGCTCTTTTTCGGCGCCTACATCATGGCTCGCGCCCTCGATTTCAGGCACTGGTTGCACAACAGCGCCAAGAATGTGGTGTTGTGATGTTCTTTTCGACTTCGTGCCCTAGCCACCGATTACACACGGCGGCTAGGGCTTTTTTATTCTTTATTATGAACGATAGCTACTACTATCCCCACCATCAGCCAGCCAGTCCAAGAAGTCCACAAGTAGTGATCAAACAATCCCAATAACAATATTAACAAAACAAAACTCCAAGACCAAATTTGGTTTTTATTTTTTATAAACAAACTTTTTTTAAGATAAAAATATAATAACACCAAAAACATAAATACACCTACCAGACCCACTTCAGTCAAAGCCAGTAAATACCAATTGTGAATAGGTTGCATCTGATCAACAGACAAGGGCGTGGTTTTTTTATGGGCCCAATAAGTATTCAAGCCCAAGCCCTGACCAAAAATAATTTCTTGGGGATTGCCCCAACTCAGTTGGCCATAGGTCAAGCCCCTGTCCTCTATTGATTTGGCTTCCAAACGATTATTTAAATCAAAACGGCTAGCCCATAGATTAGGATAATACAAATTAAAAGCAAAAAAAGTAATAAACAACAAAACCGCGTATTTGATAAACACATAAATAGTAAGTCGGTCTTTTTTTATTATACTGAAAACAAAAATAAACAATAAGGTGGCAAGCATTGCTAGCAGGGCGCTACGAGAAAAAGTAGCCAGCAGTGCAAAGCTCATCAATACCAAGCTAACTATCACCAGACATAAACTAAGCGTATATTTTCTTATTTTTTTAATTTGCCAATCTGCTTGTTCGCTTTGGACGTAAATGCTGTGCCACAAATATAAGCCAGCCAAAATTGCCAAAACCAAAAAACCAGCTAAAATATTGGGATGAGGCAAAGCGCCATAAGCCCTTAAAATACGCATATCCCCGCTCTCCAAAACAGACACACCGCGATTTTGGGCTAATTGCTCAGCCATACCTAGCCATTTGTTGGCGCTAATATTTTGCGTAAGCCCTTGATAAATTGCCAAAATACTCTGCCCTAAACCACCAAGCAACAAAGCCCACAAAATATTTTTTTTATTGACATATTGTGCCAGCCAGATAAACAAAATCGCGGCAAAAATAATAAACAAATAATAAAGACCTAAAAGCGGTAGGGGCTTACTAAGACAGACGGCCAAGCCATAAAAAAATAAACCATACCACCATTTATTTTTGGACAAGTGCCACTGCTCACGACGATGCCAGCCAAAAGCCAAAGCCGTGGCGAACAAAACCAACATGCTGGCATAGATACTCAAGCGTCCAAACTGCCAAATTTGACCCTCCAGCATGATATCTTTATAGATAAATCGACTTTGCCAAGGGATAACAAAAACAAAAAAGCTTAATAGAAAAACAAAACTTTTTTGTATAAAATTTTTGCTCATAAATATTGACCCCGTGAAATAAATTTAATTATTAAAATAATATATTAACTTTTTATCTAAATTGTTAACTCGTTCTTTTTTTTATGCTAACGCAAATTAAATTTATTTCACGGGGTCAATAATTGCTTTACCCGCTCTTTCCACTGGTGAAAATATTGGTCACGGCGATCATTAGAATGAAACTTGAGCATTTGTTCATTGATAATCACTCTAGTGTCTATATTGACCATGGCTCGCATATTGTGATCAATAATCTTGATCTGCAAAACACGCGCTTGATTGTATAGCCAGCCAGCAATGATTGGCAATTGGCTAAAAAAACTTACTACTTTGCCAAGCAAATCTGACAAAAAAATCGGCTCTACTTTGTTAATGAATTCATTAGCATAGGCATTGGGCAAATATTCCTGGCACCAGGAATTGGCTGTCCGCAATTTGGCAAACAAATTGTCGGGATCATAAATTGGCAAAAATTGGGAAAACCAATAAACAAAATGCACATCATGCTGACCGAGCATCACACCTTGCATATCCAAATAGCCCTCGTCAATAAAAAAACTTAAGCAAAATTTGTCGCGATGATTTTCTATGCTGGGACGCAAACCAAAAAATTTTAATATCAGTAAGCAATAACATCTGGCCAGCCAAATCTGATTTTTTTTGGTAATAATAAACAAATCAATATCGCTGGAATCCTTTGAATTGCTGTATGACAAATTATTACAGACCGCGATCATGCGCACAAAAGGTAAATAACGAAAAATTTTAACCAAGCGTACGGTTTTTTGAAACTTTCTTTCTGCCCAGTTATTATTTTGTTTTCTCAACAGGTAAATATTGTCCCTTTTTTTCAGGGAAAAAAATCCTTCTTGCAAAGTCACCCTATTTTGCAACTCCAAACTGCTTTCCAAGACCTCACGCACCTCCTGCAAGGTGTATTTTTCTCGAGGGCGATAAAGCCACTTCCAGATTTCTAAAGTAGTCAGAGGAAAATTAAAAACATCAAAATAAGCAATGGTCTTGATAATGGATTTTTCCAAATCGTTCAACATGACTTAATCTTAACCCTAAAAACACTTTTTTTCAACAAATAACCAAAAAAATACTGGCCAAGATTATTTAACCCACCCCTAATCCCCCACCTGCCTGCCGGCAGGCAGGAACCCCCTTTTCACCCAGAGGGTGATCGCCCCCTGGGCGAGACAATAGGGGGCTTAAATGTTCCTCCCCTGTCAAGGGGAGGTTGGAGGGGTTATTATTTCGCTTTATTAAACATCTTGGCCAGATATTGTCCGGTATAACTATTTTTTACTTTAGCCACTTGCTTTGGCGTGCCTTCGGCCACTAGATAGCCACCTTTATCTCCGCCTTCTGGCCCAAGGTCTATGACCCAGTCCGAGCTTTTGATCACATCAAGATTGTGCTCAATCACTAGCACGGTGTTGCCTTTGTCCACCAAGCGATGCAAAACTTCTAGCAATCTTTTGACATCATCAAAGTGCAAACCAGTGGTTGGCTCATCTAGTATATACAGTGTCTTACCAGAAGAGCGACGCGATAATTCCGTGGCTAACTTGATGCGTTGGGCTTCACCACCAGACAGTGTGGTGGCTGATTGGCCCAGCTGGATATAGCCCAAGCCCACATCAAAAAGAGTTTTTAGTTTGTTATAAATATTGGGAATATTGACAAAGAAATTCATGGCCTCTTCAACAGTCATCTGCAAAACTTCAGAAATATTTTTTCCTTTGTAGTGTATCTCTAGCGCTTCATTATTATATCTGTGGCCATGACATTCTTTGCACTCTACATAGACATTGGGCAAAAAATTCATTTCAATCTTGATCACGCCATCGCCCTGACAAGCTTCACAACGACCGCCTTTGACATTGAAGCTAAAGCGTCCGGCTTGATAGCCACGAATTTTGGCTTCTGGCACTTCGGCAAACAAATCTCTGATGTAAGTAAAGACGCCAGTGTAGGTAGCGGAGTTTGACCGAGGTGTGCGACCAATTGGCGACTGATCGATGTCAATCACTTTATCAATATATTCCAAGCCCTTGATCATTTTGTGCTGACCAGGATTTTCTTTGGAGCGATAAAAATGTTTGGTCAAGGCCTTGGCCAAAATTTCCGTCATCAAAGTAGATTTGCCAGAGCCAGAAACACCCGTGATGCTGATGAATTTGCCTAGAGGAAAATTAACATCAATTTCTTTCAAATTAAATTCACTAGCGCCAATGACTGACAGCATTTTGCCATTGCCAGCGCGATTCTTTTTTGGCACGGGAATGGTTTTGGCGCCAAGCAAATACTGGCCAGTCAAAGATTTCTTGTTGCGCATAATGGCCTGAGGCGTGCCTTCAGCCACCACTTCTCCGCCATGTTTGCCAGCGCCCGGACCGATATCTATGACATAGTCGGCGTTGAGTATGGTTTCTTCATCATGCTCTACCACAATGACCGTGTTGCCCAAGTCGCGCAAAGTTTTCAAGGTCTCAATCAAGCGATCATTATCACGCTGATGCAAACCAATGGATGGCTCATCCAAAATATACAAAACGCCAGTCAAAGAAGAGCCGATTTGGGTGGCCAGACGAATGCGCTGGGCCTCACCGCCTGACAGCGTGCTGGCGTTTCTGTCCAAAGTCAGATAATCCAAACCAACATTGCGCATAAAATTCAAGCGCTCTTTGATTTCTTTGATAATCTGCTTGGCAATCTGTAATTCTCGCTCATTGAGTTGCTTTGGTACTTCAGTAAAAAACTTTTGCAACTCCACAATATTGAGTGCTGATACTTCGGCGATGTTTTTACCAGCTACTTTGATACCCAAAATTTCTGGCTTCAAGCGCTTGCCTTGGCAGACCTCGCAAGGATCAATACGCATATAGCGTTCAATCTCGCCACGGATATAATCCGAGTCTGTTTCTTTGTAGCGACGCGCCAGATTTGGTATGACACCTTCAAAAGTTGGGCTGTAATTTCCATTGAATCTATCGGTGGAAAAATTTAATTCATAGCGTTCATCACCAGTGCCGTGCATCACTATATCCAATTGTTTTTTGGTCAGTTTATTGACCGCTACTCTAGTAGAAAATTTATGCTTCTTGGCCACGGCCTCCAAAATAGCCGCATACCAAGACTGGTTGGCCGCAGTCCTTGACCAAGGACGGATAGCGCCTTCGGCAATAGATAGCTTGGGGTTGGGTATGACTAATTCTGGATCAACCGTCAGCTTGGTACCCAAGCCAGTGCATTCTGGACAAGCGCCATGCGGACTATTGAAAGAAAAATTCCTGGCCTCTATTTCTCCAAAAGAAATTTCCGGATGATTAGGGCAAGTAAAATGTTCACTAAAATTAATATCTCTCTTCTCCTGTGGCAAATGCACTGAAATATAGCCATTGCTGAGATCCAGGGCAGTTTCAATTGACTGCAATAAACGGCTCTTGGTCTCTTTGGTATCATCGCGTCGCAAGCGATCCACCACTACTTCAATGGTATGCTTTTTGTATTTATCCAAATCAACATTTTGGGCGTCTTCCAAAGTCAGCATATCGCCATCCAAACGCACGCGACGATAGCCAGCGATCTTGACTCTGTCCAAAGCTCCTCGGTGTTCGCCTTTTTTGTCCTGAACCAAAGGCGACAAAAGCATAAAGTCAGTATCAGATGGCAACTGCCAAATTTTTTCGGCAATTTGTTGCATGGTCTGCTTGACTACTGGCTGTCCGCACTTGTAGCAGTGCGGTATGCCAATTTTGGCATACAACAAGCGCTGATAATCATAAATTTCCGTCACTGTGCCGACAGTCGATCGCGGATTGCGTGAACTGGAGCGCTGATCAATAGAAATAGCTGGCGACAAACCATCAATGCTTTCCACGTCGGGCTTGTCCATCAAGCCCAAAAACTGCCGAGCATAAGACGATAATGATTCTACATAACGTCTTTGCCCCTCGGCATAGATTGTATCAAAGGCCAGTGATGATTTTCCCGATCCCGAAAGACCAGTGATCACCACAAATTTGTCGCGCGGAATTTTCACCGACAAATTTTTCAAGTTATGGACATTAGCGCCTTTGATAGTAATATATTTTGGCATGAGTCCGAAAATTTAAAAATAATATCCTGCAAATGATATCACGACTTTGACGCAAAGTCAATAACTAGAGCCACTTGGCCAAATTTAAGACCCGAGCCTCCTTAAAGACTCGGGTCCATCCTCAGTGTAGCCTTGGCTACTAAACAGCTTCTGAGGGCTCATCAGTCCTCGGTTGGTCTTTGGGATCATCGCGCCCGACAAACGACTCCGGAACTAAGATGGGTTGGATCTGTAGCTCATCATCATCCCATAGATTGGGAAGACACAACCTTCTCTCTGGATCCTGACTCGGATCTTGCGGAAAGCTTGGGTCACTCATAAGACACCTCCTCACTCTGCTAGGATGAAAACAGCCGGAACACAACACTGCTATAAAGTTTATCTCAAAACAATTAAAAAATCAAAAATTGCTTTTAATATTTAATGTCTGCTATATTAAGAGTATGATACCTGATTTCAAAAAAATACCCAAAAGCCCTGGAGTATATTTTTTCCTAAACAAACAGGGTCAAATCATCTATATCGGCAAAGCCAAAAATCTAAAAAGCCGCTTAGTTTCCTATTGGCAAAAAAGCAGTGAGCTGACTGAACAAAAACTGCTGATGCTCCAAGAAATCGCCCACATCCGCTACACTCTAGTAGACAATGAAACCGAAAGCTTGCTACTAGAAGCCAGCCAAATAAAAAAACACCAACCCAAATACAATATAGTTTTGAAAGATGACAAAAATTGGGGCTACATAGTAATTACTAATGAGCCCTTTCCACGCATTGTGGTCATTCATGGCCGACAAAAAAGAAAAGGCCAGCATTTTGGCCCCTATACTTCTACTCTGGCGGCGCGCACTACTGTCCGGCTTTTGCATCGCATTTTGCCTTTGCGTACTTGCGGTCGCGATCTAACACATTTACCAAAAGGTAAAGTTTGTTTGGAATATCATCTGCACCGCTGTTTGGGTCCTTGTGAAAAATTAATTTCCGCCGATGAATACAACGACCTAATAAATCAAGCCAAAAAAATAATTCGTGGCGATACCAAAGAACTAGAGACCGATTTGTTGACGTGCTTAAAAAAATTCAGCGCCGAAAAAAACTTTGAACTAGCCAAAATAAAAAGAGACCAGTTGCAGTCCCTGCAAAAACTGCAAGCCAAACAAAAAGTAATTTCGGCCAAAAATATCAACCAAGATATTATTAATCTGGTCAGCTTCGGACAAACCGTGGCTTTGACCGTTATGCAAATCCGCCAAGGAATTTTGGGTGATAAATTTAATTTTATTATTCAAAACGAACCTAAGCTCTCGAAAGCAGAAATTATTGAAAATTTTATCAACCAATTTTATAGTGACAAAGTAGACCAACCAGCCGGGCTACTATTACCAAGAAAAATAAATAAAACGCAAACTATTTTAAGTGACAAAATAAAAATACTAATACCGAAAAAAGGTCATAATAAAAAATTACTAGAACTAGTACAAAAAAATGCCCAAGATCATTTGGAAAGAAATATTGACCAGACCAAATGGCAACAGCTTAACGCTCTGCAAGCATTGCTCAAATTAAAAACCTTACCGCGTCGTATTGAAATTTATGATATTTCTAATATTCAAGGCACGCTGGCAGTCGGCGCCATGGTCGTCTTTCAGGATGGCAAAATTGCCGCTGACCAATACCGCTGGTTCAAAATAAAATATGTGACTGGTCCCAATGATGCTTGGATGATGCAAGAAGTTTTGAGTCGTAGGATTAGACACAAGGAATGGCCCGAGCCGGATTTGATCATCTTGGATGGTGGTAAAAATCAACTCAGTGTGGTCTCAAAAATTCTACCAAAAAGTTGGACTGCCAAGACCATGGCTTTGGCCAAAAAAGAAGAGGAAATATTTTTGCCCAATAAAAAAACTTCCCTTCGCCTAGCCCGCTTGAGTCCTTTATCACTATTTGTCCAATATATGCGTAATCAAGCGCACAGGTTTGCTATAAAAAAATACCGCAATTTACACAAGAAAAATATTTAACCCCTCCAACCTCCACTTAACAGGGGCGGAATTTCAAAAAGTCCCCCTGTCAAGGGGGATTTAGGGGGTTAACAAATCAGGCCGCTC
>CALMZN010000001.1 GCA_937870675.1 uncultured bacterium | reverse complement strand
TACAGAGAAATGGTTTTATGGTTCTAATGCTAGTAATAATTTTGTTATACGCCGCAACAATGTATCTGATGCTCTCATGATTGCCAATTCTAGTGGCAACGTCTCTATTGGTGGCAATGTTGCTATTGGTTACAATTTAGTTCCATCTTATCCCAAACTTTATATTTATGATAACACTTGGTCTTATCCAATCAAGCCAGTTTTGAAGGCTGAGAACGGGAAAGATGGTGGTATAGCCATTGGGGCTTATGCCAAGGGACATGATAGTACATCTAATTATTTTAGCAAGGGCGTAGATGCTACTGGTGAATACGCTGTTTACGGCAAGACTAATTATAATAATGGGGCTGGTATTTATGGCGAAGATAATTTAAGCTATAGCAATACATTCGCGGCTAAGTTTAAAGGAAGCGTTCTTATATTTGATGGCAATTACTCAAAAGGATTTCTTCAAATTAATTCCAAAACCACCGCGCCTTTGGCCAGTGATTGTAGCGCCACCTACATAGGCAGGATGATTTATGAACAAACCACTGATACTTTGTACATTTGTGGAAGCACTGGTTGGCGAAAAATTGCCACAACTCTTTAGTTGACTAGCAAGTATTTATTTTTAGCGTCTAGTAATTTTATTTAAAAATGAAGTTGGATTCTCATTCTCATTTTCATTTTTATAGTCGGATTGGTATTAGTTTACTGATTTTTGCTTTTGGCTTTTTTTTGTTGCAGGAATCAGTTTCTACCACAGCGCAAGTGTCGTTAGCTGATAATATTGACCTAACCGGCTGGGCTTGGAGTGAAAAAGCTGGTTGGATCAGCTTGAGTTGTAATAACGATTTTGATGGTGATGGAACACTGGATGATACTTGTGCCACAAACAATTATGGCTTGAAAGTCAGGCACATTGACGGTGATGCCGACACGCCATATATTCAAGGTTGCGCTTGGGCTGGCACTCCTTTGATTAAGGGCGTATGTGATGATGGTTCATCTTGCGAAGATGACGCAGATTGTCTGTCAGGTGCTTGTGATTTGTCTCCGGCTGGTTGGCTGTGTTTTTCTGATCCGCTAGATTCTTTGGGTGATATTATACCAACCAATGCTCCTACTGAGGGTATACCTATCAGGCAAACTGATTGGCAGGAGCAAGAGACCTCGTTGTGCGTTGTGGAGCCAGGGGCCTGTAGTAATGATCCCGCGTATAACTGTTTTAGTTACGGCTCATGTCCTGTTCCGGGTAGTTGGTGTATTCAGCCCTTGTTTCGAGGGGTTTGCGCCTTGACTAGTGAAGAGGATGCATTGAATGATCTCATTGGTGTTTATGATCCACTCAATGATACTCCACCCGTTGATTTTGATCACTGCTATATCAGTAGTAATTGCGAGGTTGATGAAAATTGTTATTATCCGCAAGTTGCTGGTCGCGGAGATTGCGCTGTTAATAACAATGGCGTTATCACTTATTCTGGCGAAGCTTGCACCTATGATATGAATTGTCCCAGTGGTTATTACTGTGAAATTAATACACAAGTAGATTTTATCGCGCCACCTCCAAATTTATGCGCCGACCTTGATAGTGATGGAACGGCTGATGATTGCTCATCTGGGTATCGATGTGATGTCGGAGAAATTATAGATTTTCCAGCTTATCCCAATGCTTTGAATTATTCCTTGTTAGACCCCAAAGCCAGTTGGCTTGAAATTGCGGCCTCAGATGGAGTCGAAGGAAATGACCTAGTGGGTTTTCCTATTCAGATTAAACTGGCTCACAGTATTGATCCAAATAGTCCATTTTATGATCCAGACGATCCAGACCTTGCCATTGGTTATTTTGGCATTGCGGAATATTCATCTTTGAATCCCATCAATGGTTGTTTCAACTGTTATGAAGAAAAAACATTGAAATGCGCGCCAGATTATACTGATGATTGTACCACTGAAGGGGGTAGTGATGCTGACTGTCTTGGCTACTGCCAAACCGACAAGTTTTGTAGTAATAATACAACAAAACCCTGTATTGAGAGTTTAGATTGCCAAGAACAATGCGAAGTCAGAGATATCAAACAGAAGTGCGCCAATTGTTTGGAATATTTTTATTATAAAGATGAAGAAGTTTTGCGATGCGATAATGTTTATCAATTTCCTTGCACAGAAGTCACTACTGAAAATTCTCCGGAGTGCAGTTCAGGCGTTGGCGGGGCTTGTAAGTCATATCCAGCCAATCAAAGATGTAGTGGTAATAATTATTTTTATTGCAACATACCGGGTTCTGAAATTCACGAAGAATGTCTCGCTTCCTTGTGCGAGTATTCTCATACCTCTTGTACTACCGAAGACGACTGTCCTATACTTGGGGATTGTAAAATTCGTGAGGCCTGCCTTACTATTTTGGGCGAGAAGTTGTGCGCCGTTTCTCACACGTCTTGTTCAAGCTCGGCTGACTGCCCAATACTTCAGGATTATGGCACCTGTGTCATAAAAACACCCGGTGATTTAGAAAAAGTTTTGGCGGGCTATAATTGCGCGGGTGACACAACAACAGTTAATTACACGACTATTGTGGGTTCTTGCGCTATTCAGAATATAGACAATAGCTGTACCTTGAATTCTTATAATAAAAATATCAATAGTTGTGGTTCTTGTGAGGCGGTTTTTAAAACCACTGGAGTAATGCTGGATAATCAGCATAATCGTTTGTCTTCCGATGAAAAAGCTAGCTTATGTGGTTGGGCTCAGAGTCCGGCTTTTGGCTGGATCAATTTTTCACCGCATATTACTACCAGCACCAAGCCGTATTTTTCCGTAGAGCAGGGCAACATTTATTCCAAAAGTCGGATAGTGACGCTTTATCATCCGCCGTTCAGCAAATATAACGCTTCTTATCTGATAGAATCAGGTGGCTCTATCACAAACTTTGTCAGTCAGGTGACTGCAGAAGAAAGATTCCAGGGTGAGATGGAGTATAGGCCGGAGATTAATTTTTTGAGTAATCTAACAAATACCACCAAATACACAAATGCTCTGGGCAAATTGGATTACAAGGGCTTGATCACGGTGGCCAAAACCATTGGCTTGGTTGATTACAACAAATATGGTGGTGTTATAGAAGAAGCAATTATTTCGGATGTTTATGCTGATAATGCTATATTTGACGAACCTTTTAATAATAAGGTGTTTCACATAAAGGATGTTCCGGATAATTATGGAGACGGAGTAGAGTTTGGTAGTGGAGATGGTGTTGATTTATTAGTGAAGTGTGGTGAGGCCAGCGTTTCTAGCGGGGCGGGTGTTATAGTGGTTGAAGGTAATATGAAAATAAAAAATAATATTAAATATGATTCTTCTTGCACCATTAATAATTTGAAACAAATTCCGTCTCTGGTGTGGGTAGTCAAAGGTGATGTGGTGATAGATGCAACAACGGTTAGTGAAGTGGCTGGTACTTTTATTATCTTGGGTGATGGTGGAGATGATTGTTCAGAAAAAATACTCAAACTCCCATACCAGCCACTAGCTCGTGTTGGTTGTGGACAATTTAAATCAACTTTTATTAATACAGAATCAGGCGCGCCTTGGAGTCCAGATAATCTTTCATTAACGGTTTCCGGCAATGTTTTGGCTAGAAATTTTGTTTTGGCTAGAACCAAAACAAATCCCAATGGCGATCCGGCTGAAAAATTTATCAATGACGGTCGTCTGCAATCCAATCCGCCACTGGGCCTGACTGATATGAGTAGGGTTATACCCAGATTTTCTAGTTATTAAACTTGGTGAGAGAGTTAAAAATGTGTTATAATATAGAACACATCACGATAATCACGAATAAAATTGTTTTAAAAAATTATGGGTTTATTTTCTAATGCTATTAGCTATTTAGGCGTTGATATCGGCACCTCCAGCATCAAGCTGGTGGAGCTGGAGAAGCGGCCGGGAGACAAATCCCTGCTCAACGATATTTTCCGCGGCTTCCACACCATCAAGGGCGGAGCCGGCTTTCTCAACGTCAACGAACTGGTGGAACTGTGCCACCGCACCGAAAACCTGTTCGACAAGCTGCGCACCGCCGAACTTACCCTGACCCCGGACATCATGGACGTCATCATGGCCGCCACCGGCGTCGTGCGCGGCAGCCCGTGCTCGATCAGGCGCTCGCACAGCGCCGGCAGCGCGGTCAGGCCCATGTAGACGACGATCGTCTGGCGCGGACGCGCGAGCGCCGTCCAGTCGAGGTCCATCGTCCCGTCCTTCAGGTGGCCGGTGACGAACAGGCACGCCTGCGCGTGGTCGCGGTGCGTGAGCGGGATGCCCGCGTACGCGGCGACGCCCAGCGCC